>CAZVRR010000137.1:0-10086 GCA_964629745.1 uncultured Planctomycetales bacterium
CTGGCGGCGGGCGGCAGCGGCGCTTCCTGCGCGGCGGCGCGCGGCGCCGCCCCGGGCAGCAGTGCCAGCAGCACTGCCGCGCCGCACAGCGCATGCCGAAGTACCTGTGCAAAAGTCACGGCGTTCCTTCAGCCGGTTGCGTAGCCGGGACGGCCGTATCCGCTGGCTGCGTCGTCGAGCCCGCCTGTCCCCGGCGGATGATTCTAGTCGGGTCCAGCCCGGCCTGCAGGTCCTGCGCGGTCAGCTCCATCGCCCGGCCGATCGGGATCGCGGCGACCTGCGCGCTCTCGTTCACCCAGCGGTAGGCGTTCAGCAGCTCCTGCTGCTCCTGGCGCAGGGCGGTTACCTCGCGCGCCGGCCGTTCGTAGACCTTCGTGGCGACCTGCGCGCTCTCCGAGCTGTAGTACAGGGCCATCGTGAACAGCACGACCGCCAGCAGAAGGACCACGCCCACCACGCCGATCAGCACGGTCGACGAGACCTTCGGATCGTCGCGGTCCGGCGCCGGATTGTGCTCAGCCGATTCCATGCCTCGACCCGTTCGTGCTACCTGATCGCCCGCACCGGCCACGTCAGATGTTCTCGAACGCGACCGACTCGCCCAGCCGCGGATCCCGTTGTGGCAACAGCGCACGTCCCGCCATGTTGCGCAGGACCGCCGCCGCGAACAGCCCGCCCAGCCCGACCAGCAGGGCCAGGTCGGCCACGTGCAGCGCCGCGCCGGCGTGCCCCTCCGGGGGCAGCGTGTGTCCCGGGGGCCCCACGACGTAGTACAGATCCACCCAGTGCATCAGCAGCGCCCACGCCGCCCCGAGCGTCACGACCGCCGGCCGCCGCTTGGGCCCGCGCGACATCAGCGCCAGGAACGGCAGGACGAAATGCCCGAACAGCAGGACCAGCGCCACCCCGATCCACCAGCCCGATGCCTGCCGCATGGCGTACCAGAACGTCTCCTCCGGCAGGTTCGCGTACCAGATCAGCATGTACTGGCTGTACGCGATGTACGCCCAGAAGACGATGAACCCGAACACGAGCTTGCCGATGTCGTGGTAATGCTCGATCGTGATCGAGCGCGTCAGCTTCCCGCTGCGCTGGAGCAGCGTCATCATCAGGCCGAGCAGCCCGAAGAACCCCACCACCGCGCCGGCGAAGTAGTACACGCCGAAGATCGTGCTGAAGAACATGGGCGTCAGTGACTTCAGCACGTCGAACGCGAAGAACGTCGTCGTCAGGGCAAAGGCGACCATCGCGATCCCGCTGCGCCGCTCCAGCGCCTGCGTCAGCGCGATGTCGCCACTGTCGTCCTGCGCGAGCGAACGCGACACGTAGAACCGCGCCAGCAGCGTCCAGATCGCGAAGTAGAGGGCCAGGCGCACGACGAAGAACGCCGGGTTCAGGTACGGCCGCTTGCGTGCCAGCAGCTCCTGCAGCTCGTGGTCGCCGACGGCCCCCGGCGCACTCCACGGGTACACCTCGCTCATGCCGGCCAGGACCGGAATGAGCAGCGGCAGCGCCAGCAGGGCCAGGCGGGGGATCGCCTCGATCACAAATTCCCCGAGCCGCCGCACCACCACGCTCCACCCCGCGCGCGTCAGGTGCTGCAGGATCACGAAGAACAGCGCGCCCAGCGCCAGGCTCATCACGTAGCTGAAGTTCAGCACGTACGCGCGGAAGAACGCCGTCCAGCCTTCCAGCACCCCGCAGAGCAGGCCCGCCGCCAGGCCCACCAGGCCGACCAGGGCCGCCAGGCGCGCGGCGCGCAGCACCCCCGGCCCCGCCTGCCGCTCTTCCGCATGCTGACCCGGCGTGGCATGTACCATCACGGGTTACCTCAGGTCTTCCCGGCGGTCGGCCGGCACGTCGCTGACCGGGGCCGCCTGGCTGCGTTCGAGCGCCCGCACGTACGCGATGATCGCCCAGCGATCGGCCGGCGCAATCTGGTCACCGTAGGGCGGCATCGTGCGGATCCCGTTCGTGATCGTGTTGAAGATGTGCCCGACCGGCCGGTCGAGCACGACCTGGTCATGCAGCGACGTCGGCGGCACGAAGCCGGCGGCGATCTGCGTCTTCTCGCGGGCGCGCTTGGCCACGATGCCGTTGCCGCTGCCGTCCAGCCCGTGACACACGGCGCAGTAGATGTTGAAGCGCTCCTGCCCGCGCCGCAGGAAGTCGACGTTCAGCTCCAGCTCCGGCGGAAACTCCGTTGCGAACTCCCCGCCGGCGAGCCCGGCGTAGAGGTGCGCCTGCGTCCCGAGTTCCCACGCGTCGCCGCGCGCCACCGTGCCTTCGACCAGCGGCCGCATGGCCCGCCCGTCCATGAACGCGGGATTGGCCTGCTGCGCCTTGTACTTCCACTGGTTGTCCATGTCCTGGACGAGGTGCAGACCGCGCTGCGGCGACTTGCTTACGTAGGAGAAGTACGCGACCGCCGGCGGAAGCGTGGCCAGCGCCACGATCACCAGCGCCGCCAGCGGCATCCAGGCGGGTCGCCGCGTGCGGACGGGCTCGTACACCGCTTCGGGCTCGGGACCGCCCAGGGAGCGCAGGAAGTTCGTCGTGCGGGCCGCTTCGAAGCGCGGGTCGCGCGCGTCGATGAACAGGAAGAAGCGGTCGCTCGTCACGCGCCGGAAGCGCGGCTGCCGGAAGATCGGCTGCGACCAGCGCGGCAAGCCGTTGAACGCGAGCATGCCGACGACACAGGCTACCGACGCGAGCAGGACCGTCACCTCGAACGTGACCGGGATGTTCGCGGGCAGGCTGAAGTTCGGCTTGCCGCTCACGCGGTACTCGTAGCCCTGGCCCCAGGTCGGCAGGAAGGTGAAATCGAGCGGATTCGTCGAGTTCATCCACCACTGCATGCCGAGCCCGACACACGCGCCCAGCACGCCGCACGCGAGCACGAGCCAGGGCAGGCGCGTCATGCGGATGCCCATGGCCTCGTCCATCCCGTGCACCGGGAACGGCGAATGCGTGTCCCAGCGCGTGTACCCCGCGTCGCGCACGCGCCGCGCCGCGCTCTTCAGCGCATCCACGTTGTCGAATTCGAGCAGCACCCCGTGCAGGCGGTCGCTCAGGCCGTCGACGCCCGGCCCGTACTTCGCCTGCGGCAGCGCGGCCGAGCTCATCGGTGCACCTCGTGCCCGCCGACCGCGGCGGGCCGCTGCTCAAACTCGTCCGGGTTGTAGTCGAAGCCGTGGTGACGCGTCGCTTGCGCCTGGGGCAGCACGGTCTTCACCTCCGCCATCGCCACGATCGGCAGGAAGCGGCAGAACAGCAGGAACAGCGTGAAGAACAGGCCGAAGCTGCCCGCCAGGGTCAGCAGGTCGACCCAGGTCGGGATGAAGATGTCCCAGCTCGACGGCAGGAAATCCTGGCTCAGCGAGGTGACGATGATCACGAAGCGCTCGAACCACATGCCGACGTTCACCGCCATCGCCACGAGGAAGATGATCCACATCGTGGTCCGGCAGCGCTTGATCCAGAAGAGCTGCGGGATCAGCACGTTGCAGGTGATCATGGTCCAGTAGGCCCAGGCGTACGGCCCCATCGCGCGCGTCTTGAAGATGAACAGCTCGGTCAGGCTGCCGCTGTACCACGCGATGAAGAATTCCATCGCGTAGGCGTAGCCCACCATCGAGCCGGTCGCCAGGATCACCTTGCACATGTTCTCGAGGTGCCGGACCGTGATGAAGTCCTTCAGCCCGAACAGGCTGCGGGCCGGCACCGCCAGCGTCAACACCATCGCGAAGCCGCCGAAGATCGCACCCGCCACGAAGTAGGGCGGGAAGATCGTCGTGTGCCAGCCCGGCAACTGGCTCACCGCGAAGTCGAAGCTCACCACCGAGTGCACGCTCAGGACCAGCGGCGTCGCCAGGGCCGCGAGGATCAGGTAGGCCCGTTCGAAGCGGTGCCAATGCCGCGATGAGCCGTTCCAGCCCAAGGCCAGCAGCCCGTAGATCATGCGCCGCAGCTTCGTCCTGGCCCGGTCGCGGAACGTCGCCAGGTCCGGCAGCATCCCCACGTACCAGAACAGCAGCGACACCGTGAAATAGGTGCTGACGGCGAAGACGTCCCACAGCAGGGGACTGCGGAAGTTCGGCCACATCGCCATCTGGTTCGGATACGGCGCCAGCCAGTACGCCACCCAGATCCGCCCGACGTGGATGCCCGGGAACAGCCCGGCGCAGATGACCGCGAAGATCGTCATCGCCTCCGCGAAACGGTTGATGCTCGTGCGCCAGCGCTGCCGGAACAGGAAGAGGATCGCCGAGATCAGCGTGCCCGCGTGGCCGATGCCGACCCAGAACACGAAGTTCGTGATGTCGAAGCCCCAGCCGTTCGGGTTGTTGAGCCCCCACACGCCCACGCCCGTGAAGACCAGGTACAGCACCATCGCGCCGAGCACGCCCAGCAGCGCGAGCGAGATGCCCAGCGCGATGTACCAGGCGCGCGGCGCCCGCGGCGCCTCCGCCACGGCGCAGACCGCGTCGGTCACGCTGCCGAAGTCGTGGCGGCCCAGCACGAGCGGGGCGCGCTGCCGCGGGTCGTCGCCGCTGTTGTTCACTTCCCGAACGCTGTCAGCCATATCGTGCGATCAGCTTTCCGCAGGCGGCCGGCCCGGGGCACGGCCGCGGTCCCGTCCGCTCAGGTCGAGCCGCTCTGTGGGTGTCCCGTTTCGTCCGGCAGCGCCTCGGCGCCGAAGGCCGGGTTGCGCAGCTTGGCCAGGTAGTGCAGCCGCGTGCGCAGGTTGAGTTCCTCGAGCAGTTCGTAGGCCCGGTTGTGTTCGTGCAGCTGGCGGACGCGGCTCTGGGGGTCGGCCAGGTCGCCGAAGACGATCGCGTCCGTCGGGCAGGCCTGCGCACAGGCGGTCGTGAAGGTCTCATCCGGAATCGCCGGCCAGCCTTCGCGCTTCGCCTTGAACTTGGCCTGGTTGATCCGCTGCACGCAGAACATGCATTTTTCCATGACGCCCCGGCTGCGCACCGTGACGTCCGGGTTGAACACCATCCGCTCCACCTCGAGGAGGTCCTTGCCGCTGCGCGGGTGCCTGGGACCATGATGATTCCAGAACCAGTTGAAGCGGCGCACCTTGAACGGGCAGTTGTTGTTGCAGTAGCGCGTGCCGATGCAGCGGTTGTAGACCTGGACGTTCAGGCCTTCCGTGTCGTGCACGGTCGCGTTCACCGGGCAGACCTGCTCGCACGGGGCGTTCTCGCAGTGCACGCACAGCATCGGCTGGTGCACCACCTCCACCGCCGCCCCGGGTACGTCGGCATCCCACGGATGCGGCGCCGCGTCCGCGTGCTCCGCCGCCGGCTCTTGTTTCACCGTGAAGTAGCGGTCGACGCGGATCCAGTGCATTTCGCGCCCGCGCGCCACCTCGTCCTTGCCGACGACCGGAATGTTGTTCTCCGCCTGGCAGGCCACCACGCAGGCGCTGCACCCGATGCACGCCGACAGGTCGATCGCCATGCCCCACTGGTGCCCCTGGTCATACGGCCAGGGCTGCCAGAGCTGGAGCCGATGATGGCCCTGCTGGGCGAAATTCGGGTCCTGCCGGTACTGCGCCAGGCTCGCACAGCGCACCAGCTCGTGCTCCACGCGCCGCGCCGTCTCGTCCTCGCCGACCGCGGAACGGATCGTGTGATGATCCTGCGTCGTCGCCAGCGCGCGATGGCCGGCGGCCCGGCTGAGCTTCACGGCGACCGTGTAGCCCAGTGCATCCCGCAGCAGGGGATAGGCATCAAAGCCCGCGCCGTCCGCCACGTCACCCGCCTGCCGGCGCCCGTATCCCACCGGCAGCGTCACGCACCCCTCGGCGTGCCCGGGCAGCGGGTACGCCGGCACGCGCAGCGTGTGGCCCTGCACCTCGATCTGCACGAGATCGCCGTACTTGCGCACACCGAGCCGCTCCGCATCGGCGGGGGCCAGCAGCGCCGCATTGTCCCAGGTCAGCTTCGTGACGGGGTCGGGCAGCTCTTGCAGCCATCCGTTGTTCGCGAAGCGGCCGTCATGCACCTTGTAGTCACGCCGCAATAGCAGCTCGATGTCCGCCGCGCGGCCCGCCGGCGGCTCGACCGCCGTGCCGGGCTGCAGCGCCGGCTGCATCGGCGGCCACTGGCTCTCGGCGACCACTCCGTCGTGCAACGCCCGGTGCCAGGTCGCCTCGAAGTCCCCATCGCCGGCGAACTGCTCCGCGAACGTGCGGCGAACGAGATCGTACGCCCGCGTCAGCGCGTCGCCACTGAGCAGCGCCAGGAGCTCATCGATCGTGCGGCCCTCGTACAGCGGTTCGATCAGCGGCTGCACCAGGCTGACCGTCCCGTCCCAGGCCCGTGCGTCGCCCCACGACTCGAGGTAGTGCGCCACCGGCACATGCCAGGCCGACCGGGCCGAAGTCTCGTCAAGGTACTGCCCGGCGCGAATGACGTTCTTCACCTGCGGCAGGAGGGCGGCGAAATCCAGTTGCGCGGGGGCGTCGTAAGCCGGATTGCCGCCCAGGATCAGCAGCGTGTCGAGTGTCCCCGCGCGCATCTGCTCCGTCAGCGACTGCATCTGCGCGAAGTGCGTGGGCCGCTGCGGGTCGAGCGACTGCGTGTAGCTCACGGTCTGCCCGACGGCCCCCAGCGCCGCGTTCACGTGGTGCTGTAGCGCGTGCACTTCAGGCGGCAGGTGAGGCCCGACCAGCACGACGGATCGCCCGCCGTGGCCGCGCAGGTCTTCGACCAGCCGCGTCCAGGCCGCTGCCGGCACCCCGGGCGGCGGCGCCGGATGCGCCGCTTCGCCGCCGAGATTCTGCCACAGGTTCCACAGCAGCGCCCCGAGCTGCCCGGCGCGCACGGGGAATCGGTGATCCGCCGCCGTCCCTGTCAGCGAAACGTCGCTTTCGAACACCCACAGCCGGTTCATCCGGCCGTCATCGGCCCGGCGCCGTGCCGCGAACTCGCGCGCGGCACGGATGCTTGTGGGATGGTCTGCCAGGAAATCCGCGCCGAAACTGACGATGACGTCCGCCTGGTCCAGGTGCAGGTGCGTGCGCAGTGCCTGGCCGAAGACCAGCCGCGACCCCTCCCGTTCGTGATCGCGTGACAGCGGTTCGTATTCGTACCAGCGCGCCTGCGGAAACGCACGCTGGAAGCGGCCGCGCAGGTCCGCCCGCGTCGGCGAGCCGCTCGGCTCGGCCAAGACGCACAGGCCGGCGCCGCCGCGCTCGCGCAGGGCCGCGAAGTGCGGGCCGGCGAACGCCTCGAACTCGCGCCAGCCGACAAACTCGCCGCGCCCGCCGGTGCGCCGCACCGGGGACTTGCTGCGGTCCGGATCGTAGAGGTCGAGCAGGCTCGCTTGTTGAATGGCAGACGACTTGCCCAGGCTGAGCGGGTGCTTTTCGTTGCCCTCGATCTTGATCGGCCGGCCGTCGTAGCTGGTGACCAGCAGACCCGTGCCGACGGCGCCCAGCTCCATCGTCGTGGCGTACTGGACCGTTTCGCCGGGCGTGCGGCCGCGCGGGCGGTCGGTGTACGGGACGATGACTTCGCGCGGCCAGCGGCAGCCGGTCAGCCCCCCCAGGGCCAGCGAGGCGCCCATGATCTTCAGGAACTGCCGCCGGGACGGCGACGTCAGCAGCTCCGCCGCGAAGTTGGGGAACTCGGCCTCGACGAACGCCCGGAACTCGGGGCTGTCGGCCACCTGGTCGAGGCTGCGCCAGTACTGTCTGCCGCGTTGCGCGCCGCCTAGCGATGACATGCCGAGCAATCCGTTCGCGTGTTGATGTTCAGTTCCTGCTTCAGCCGCCGGCCCAGCGCGAGCTGGTCACCCCCGGGCGGCGTGTACGTCATGTTCGTGATCTCGCTGAGCGGGCGCAGGTGGCGCTCCGGCTCGCGGTGACATTCGATGCACCAGGCCATGCTCAACTGCTGGTCCTGGTAGACGACGTCCATCTTGTCGATGCGTCCGTGGCAGCTCACGCAGCCGATCCCGCGATTGACGTGGACGCTGTGATCGAAGTAGACGTAGTCGGGCAGATCGTGCACGCGCACCCAGGCCACGGGCTTGCCGCTCACGTAGCTCTCGCGCACCGGCGCCAGCTTGACGCTCTCCGCGAAGATCGTGGAATGGCAATTCATGCAAACTTTGGTGGGCGGGATATTTGCGTGCGCCGCGGTTTCGACGCTCGTGTGGCAGTAGCGGCAGTCCATCCCCAGGCCGTCCGCGTGCTGCGCATGGCTGTAGGGCACCGGCTGCGTCGGCATGTAGCCGACGTCAGTGGCGGCGGGGCCGGCCCCGTACGCCAGCACCAGGACGGCGTAGGGCGGTACGACCAATACCGCGGCCAGAACGAGCCATTTCAGCCCGTTCGTCCAGCTTGGAAAGTTCCAGGCGACGATCTCGAACACCCACTTTCGCTCGCGTTCTGGAAGGTCCCCCTATAGCAGCCCCCCCAGCGGACGGTCAAGGCCCCGAACTCGGGAATGCCTTATTTTCAGAAACTATGAAAAGGACAGTCTGGCCGGCACGGCCACGCTCATTCCACGCCCGCCTGGGCCAGGGCGAGCACTTTCGCCCGCCGTTGCAGGAGCGTCTCGACCACGTACTGCGCGTCCGCGGAGTTCGAGTACTCCGCGACCGCGACGACCGCCTCGATGTGCGGCCGCTCCAGCAGGCAAATCTGGTCCGCCATCCACGCCAGGTCCGCGGCCTCGGCATGCGCAAACGCATTGTTGTGCCACTGTGTGCGCCAGGCGCTGGGGCGGAAGTGCTCCGCCTCGAAGCGGCCCACCGCAGGCGAAACGATCGGCTGCCGCGCGTCCGGCTCGACGTGCAGCAGCCCGAGCGTGCCGACCGCGAGCGCCGCGGTGGCCACGTCGCCCGCCGACCGCCAGCCGCGCCACGGCTCCTTCGGCCGGCCCTGCCACGAGCCCAGGCACGAGTTGAAGTCCACGAGATAGCACGTGACCTGCGTCCCCTCCACCGCCACCAGCGTGTTCGTGTCGATGCGGTCGACGTCGTGCAGCCAGGCGGAGGCCAGGCGCAGCCCGCGCAATTCGCGGCGGTCACGAAACCGATCGAAGTCGAAATGGCCTCGCACGTTCGGGATGACCGCCGACGCGGACGCCCGCCGGCCGTCAAACCGCGCGTCACCCGTGCCCGTGATCGTGACGATGTACTCCGCCGGCACGTGGTAGCCCAGGGCCCACAGCAGGCGCGAGCCGACGATCGAGGCGCCGCTGCCGAGCTCCGGGAACTCCGGGTCGTCCGGCTTGAAGACGAACGCGCGCCCCGTGGCATCGCTGCCCAAGAACCCCGGCGTCACGCCGTCCGGCTTGGCACGCCGCACCGTGAACGGCGGCTGTGGCGGATCGCCGCACGGGCCGCGCGCGACAGCTTCCGGCGTGAGCTCCTCGACCGCACGGTGGGTATGGAACACGCTGTCGGGGAGCGCGGATGACGTGCCGCGCGCTGGTTGAGCGGCGCCGCGCCAGAGCGGCTCCAGCGTCAGGATGTCGCGGCCAGGCACCCACATCCCATTCTTGAAATAAGAGAGCCACACGCCGTCGCGCACCGCCCACGCCTGCGGCTCCATCGGGCGCCGCTCGGGCGCGCAGCCGGGCGCAGCGCACAGCGCCGCACCCGTCCCGCAGAGCACCGCGATTCGCAGCAGCTTTTGCATGCCCGATTTATAGGCACTCCATCCCCGACGACCAGCGCTGCCAGTGGATTGCAGTGTTGCGATCAGAAGCCGGCTGAAGCCGGCTCCCGCCATGTTATCCGAGAGGGGGATGTTCTCAGCGCGGGCTTGGCCTTCCACCAGCTCAAGCTGGTGGCACCGACCGGTCGGCTGAAGCCGACGAACGCTAAGACTGCCCGCTGGCAGCCCGCCGCAACCGAACCCAGCTCCCGCCAGGTTGCACGACAGGGGGGGTGTTTTCAGGGCGGGCTTGGCCTTCCACCAGCTCGAGCTGGTGGCACCGACCCGTTGGCTGAAGCCGACAAACGGCTTTGGCGCGCGTGGTCGGGTTCGACGCGCGACGGCCTCGACGGCCCCGATCGGGTTTGGCGCGTGATTGTCTTCGACGCGCGCGATGGCTT
>CAZVRR010000138.1:0-10055 GCA_964629745.1 uncultured Planctomycetales bacterium
GGCCAGCGGCGCTGCTGCCGTGCCCCGTCATCGGCCGTGCGGTAGTCCTTCGGCAGATAGAGCCAGTAGTGGCGTTTCAGCGTGGGCTCGACGCGTCGTTCGAGCGTCCCGTCGCCGCGCGGCTGCGGCACGGCGCATCCGCTCGAGAGAAGCAGCAACGCACACGCACCCGGAAGAATCAGCCAACGGGTCCCCAGCTGCCGACAACGCCGCGAGTGCGTCTGGCGGCTGGCTGGGTGTTTCCAGTACAGATCCGGCATCGGTTACCTTATCACACGCCCTCGGTTCTGGCGCGACGGAGCGCGCGGCGCGCCTTCCGAGCACTCCGCCGGCGGTATTCTACCGTGCCGGCGGGGTTTACCAAGGCCCTCCCCTTCTATCGGCCCGGCGGCGGGGTGCGGCGATTTCGACCGGCCATGAGCTAGAATGCCCGTGGCGGTCGGAGCGCGCATGGCGGCGAGCCTCCTGCACAATGCGACGAGTCTCACGCGCGTCGGTGCGGAGGTGCGCGTCCTGAGCGCGGGCCGGATTACTGAACTCGGACCAGCGGCCGCTTTCGCCCGCCGCGTGGCAGCCGGCGAAGTCCCGCACGTGCTCCACGGCGAGCGCTACCTGGTCATCCCGGGGCTGATCAACGCTCATCACCACCTGTTCCAGTCGCTGACACGCTGCGTGCCGGCCGCCCAGAACGCGTGCCTGTTCGATTGGCTGATGGCGCAATATCCGCTCTGGCGGCGACTGAATTCCGAGCTCGTCCGCGCCGCCGCCCGGGTCAGCCTCGCGGAGCTGCTTCGCCACGGCTGTACGACGACCAGCGACCACTTCTACATGTTTCCCCCGCAAAGCGACGTGCGGATCGAGACCGTGCTCGAGGCGGCCGAAGAGCTGGGCATCCGTATCCACGCCTGCCGCGGCAGCATGACGCTCGGCCGCGCGGCCGGCGGACTGCCGCCTGACGACTGCGTGGAGCGCGATCCCGACGTGTTGCGCGACTGCCGGCGCGTCCTCGACGCGTACCACAATCCGCGGCCGTATGCCATGCGGCGCATCGACCTGGCGCCGTGCTCGCCGTTCAACGTGACGCGCGAGCTGCTGCGCGACACCGCGCAGTTGGCGCGCGAGCGTGGCGTGCTGCTCCATACGCACCTGGCGGAGACGCGCGACGAGGAGCGTTTCTGCCTGGAGCGCTTCGGCTGCCGGCCCGTGCGCTACCTGGCCGACCTGGGCTGGCTTGGTCCGGACGTGTACCTCGCGCACTGCGTCTGGCTCGCTGATGACGAGATTCGCCTGCTGGGTGAGACGGGGACGGGTGTGGTCCATTGCCCCTCCTCGAATCTGCGCCTGGCCAGCGGCATCGCGCGGATCGAGGCCATGCGCGCGGCGGGTGTGCCGGTGGGCCTGGCGGTCGACGGATCGGCCAGCAACGATGGCGGCGACCTGCTGGGTGAAGCGCGGCAGGCGCTGCTGCTCGCACGCTTGCGAAGTGGGCTGGACAGCGATTTCGCCGCACGCGAGCTCGTGCCGGCCGCAACGGCGTTTGAGCTTGTGACGAGCGGCGGCGCCGCGTGCCTGCGCAGACCCGAGCTGGGGCATTTGAATCCCGGTGCGGCGGCGGATTTCGCCCTGTTCGGGGCCGATGATCTGGCCTTTGCCGGCGCCCGCGCGCACGATCCGCTGGCCGCATTGATGCTCTGTCATGCACCACCAGCCGAACGTGTCTTCGTGGCGGGTCGTGAAGTCGTGCACGCGGGTCACCTCGTGGGGGTCGACGAAGCCCGCATTGCGGAAGACCTGAATGCGGCGGCTCGGCGTCTTGCATAGTTGACCGTCCAGGGTGTGTCGCCGACCTGCTCCGCGTGCTTGCGCACGCGGCTCTGATGGGAGCCGTGTCCTCGTGGTGGCACGCGGCCGTGATGGGAGCCGTGTCGGCGTGGTGGCACGCGCGGCACTCATGGGGGCCGCGTCGCCGCGCCGCGTGGCCGCGGCTGGCCCGGCCGGCCGCGCTGGTGTAAAGTTGTCGGCCGCCCCGGGCACCCTGTCCGTGAGCTTGTATGCTGCGCGCCCTGGCGGCGGGGAAGCTGCCGCTGCGGCTGGAACGCGAACATGAAGAAATGGCTGATCGTTCTCATTGTCGCCGCCGTGATCGGCGGCGTCTGGTACTACTTCCGCACCTGGTACCGCTATACCCCGATCTGGTTCCAGCCGACGTGGGGCGAGGTGACGCGCGGCGACATCGCGGTCCCCATCACGGCCGCCGGACTGATCGAACCGCACCAGCGTTTCGAGATCAAGTCCAAGGCTTCGGGCGAGGTGATCGAGCGGCCGGTGGACGAAGGTCGCCTTGTGAAGCAGGGGGATACGCTGCTCGTGCTGAAGAAGGATGATGAGCAGCGTCGCTATAACAGCGCCAAGGCCGAGCTCGACCGGGCCCGGGCACTGCTGGCGCAAGCCAAGGTGGCCGTCGAACGAGCCCAGGCGAACATTGCCGCGGCGGATGCCGATATCGAGAAGCTCCAGGCACAGCTCGGGTCGCACGAGTTTGAATACGCGTACCAGAAGGAACTTCGCACGCGCGGCGACGCCTCGGAACGTGAGCTTGTTCTGATCAAGGCGCAGTTTGAATCCACCCAAGCGATGCTCAAGAGCGCACACGCGCAAGCCGCGGGGGCGCGCTGCGCACTGGAAGACGCGACGCACCAGGTCGAGTTGCAGGAAGCCGCCGTCGACGTGGCGACACAGAACCTCGGCGATGCGAAGGAGCGACTCGACGATACGACGCTACTCTCTCGTCACGACGCGATCGTCACGGACGTGCGCGTGCAGACCGGCGAGATGATTCTGTCCGGAACGACGTCGCTCACCGGCGGTACGGTGGTGATGTACCTGGCCGACGTGTCGAAGAAGAAGGTCGTCGCACGCGTCGACGAGTCAGATTACGGCCGCGTGTTGCGCATCTCACCGGTCGACGCCCTGCCCGAGATGCCCGGCTTGCGCCAGGCCGCCGCGGAAGCGGCCGCCGAGATGGCCGCGCGTTCCGGGCACGTGACGCTGACCGTCGACGCCTTCCCCGAGGAGAAATTCAGCGGCCTGATCGAACGGGTTGAGCCGCAGGGCAAGCTGAGCCAGGGTTCAGCGATCATTCAGTACGACGTGCACGTCGTCATCGACGATCCCGACGCCCACAAGCTCCCGCTGGGCGCCCAGGCCCAGGTCGAATTCACCGTCGAAAGCGCCAAGGCGGCGCTGCGCGTGCCCGCCGACGCGGTGAAGAGCAACCAGTCGCAGCGCGGCGTGTGGGTCGAGGCGAAGCCCGAACCGGGCTCCAACGAGCTATGGGGCAAGCACTTCGTCCCCTGCCGCTTCGGCATCACCGACGGCGAGTTCACGCAGGTGCTGGAAGTGCTGGAGGGCGAGAAACTCGACGTCGGCCAGCGGGTGTACACGAAACTGCCGCAGAATCCGGATGAAGCGGAGTAACGCACGCCGGCGCGGCCGCGCGGGGCGGATTGGATACGCATGCCAGTGACCACGACAGCACCGCAGCGCGGGCCAGCGAGCGAAGCCGCCAGTCCGGCGGGTTCCGTGCTCATTGAGATCGCCCGTCTCAGCAAGCTCTACCGCATGGGCGATTCGGTCGTCCGCGCGCTGGACGGGGTCGACCTCCAGATCCGCCGCGGCGAGTTCGTCGCCATTACCGGCGCCTCCGGCAGCGGCAAGAGCACGCTGATGCACCTGATCGGCTGCCTCGACCGGCCCACCGCCGGCCGCTACGTGTTCAACGGCCGCGATGTCAGCGACCTGTCCGATCGCCAGCTCGCCGACATCCGCAACCGCGAGATCGGCTTCGTCTTCCAGACGTTCAACCTGATCAACCGCATCAGCGCCGCGGACAACGTCGGCGTACCGCTGTTCTACGCCCGGCGGCCCAATACGCGCGGGCCCGCCCTCAAGGCCCTGGAGCGCGTCGGGCTGGCGCCGCGGGCGCACCATAAGTCCAACGAGCTTTCCGGCGGCGAGCGCCAGCGCGTCGCGATCGCCCGCGCCATCGTCAATGACCCGCCGCTGCTGCTGGCCGACGAGCCGACCGGCAACCTCGATTCGAAAACCGGCCAGCAGATCATGGATATCTTCCATGATCTGAACGCGCAGGGGGTGACGATCGTGCTGGTCACGCACGAGTACGACGTGGCGATCCAGGCCAAGCGCATCGTGCAGATGCGCGACGGCCACATTGTCGCCGACCGCGCCACCGAAGAACTGCGGCGCGAGCGCACCACGCTGAACCTCCAGTCGCGCGGCATGGCCGCGCTGGAAGCGCTCGAGGCGGCGCCCGCCGCTGCGCGCGCGGCCGAGCCGGCCGCACCGGGCGAGCACGGCCACCCGGCAGTGCCGCCGCTGGATCTCGGGCCGGCCCGCCTGGCGCGCGGCGCCAACGCGACTTGCATTCTGGGGCTTGCCGCCGTCTTTCTGCTGCTGCTGGGCGTGGGCATCGGCGCGCTGGCCGCCATGGGACCCCCGGCGCCCTCGCAGGCCCAGCTCGCGAAAATGTCGAAACAGGAAGTCGCGAAATACATGCCGCAGATCGTCCGCGGCGCGCTGGCCTTTCTTGCGGTGCTGGCCAGTGTCGCCGTCGGGATCCTGTCGCTGCTGGTCGGCCGCCGGACACGACGGCGCATGTACGAGGAACCGGGCAACTGGCGCGGGCAGCGCCGGATCAGGACGGGGATGATCCTCGGCGGGCTGGCGGTGATCCTGCCGCTGGTGCTGGTGGCAGTGAGCTTCTTCAAAGGGGGCAAGGCCACGCCGGGGTAAGCGACGTGGCCGTGCGGGGGTCCATGCAAAGACTGCGCGGCAGCGTTACCGCGCGCCGCCGCTCTCGTCGGGTGTGACGACCACGGTCAGCAGCGCCTCGGGGCGGAAGTACCTGGCGAACACGGCGCGGATCTGCTCCGCGCTCAGCGCCTGGTACGCCGCCGGCGCCGCGAGCACGTCGTCCAGCTTCGTGTCGCGGTACGTCAGGAGCGACAGCCGGCCCAGCCAGAAGCCCGGCTCGCGCATCTGCTCATCGAGCGTGTTGGCGGTCTGCTTCTTCGCGACATCCAGCTCGTCGTCCGTCACGCCGCTCTCGGCCAGCGCCGCGTACATCTGCGTGATCTTTGCCACCAGCGCGGGGACCTTGGCCGGCTCCGTCGGCGAGGCCGCCGAGACGAGCCCGAAGCCGGGGTACGTCGTCGCCGCCCGCGAGCCGGCGGAGATGCTGTAGACGAGTTGCGCGTCCTCGCGGATCTCCTTGACCATCCGCGTGGACAGGATCCGCGTCGCGAGATTCAGCGCCCGCACATCGGCGATGTCCTTGTCGTCCGCCCCGTAGAAGCCCGCCATGACGAACGCCTGGGGCGTTTCGGTCTTCACGCTGCGCGCGACCTCGCGCGGCCCGGCGGGCCGCTTGAGCTGCCGCAGCTCCGCGTACAGCTCCGGGCTGACCCGCGGCCGGGGGGGGAGCGCGCCGACGTACTGCGCCGCGAGCTCGATCGCCCGCTCACGCGGAATGTCGCCGACGACCACCACCTCGATCGGCGACGTGCGGATCAGTTGCTCGAGCCAGGCCTGCGCCGCCGCCTGCGTCAGCCGCCCGAGCTGGTCGATGGTCAGCGGCTGCGTCCGCGCCACGTCGTCCGGGTACAGCGCCCCGGACGCGGTGCGCATGCCGAGCATGTTCGGATTCCGCTCGGCCTCCTCGATCATCTGCTGGCTCCGCACCTGGAACTGCGTGAACGCGGCGCTCTCGATCCTCGGCTCGGTGAGCAGGAGGTAGGCGAGCTCGAAGCCCGACTCGAGGTCCTCCGGGCTGCCGGAGATGCTGAGCGTGATGGAGTCGTCGCCCCCGCCGCCTCCGCCGCCGCCGCGCCGGCCGCGGCCCCCGCCGCCGCCCCCGCCGCGGACCGAAACGTTCTTGTCGGTCATCAGGTCGCGGATGTCGGACGAGGAGAGGTGCTGCGTGGCGGGCCGGCCCCAGGCCACCTGCGCCGCCTGCGTGATGCCGCGGTTCGCGTCGGTCTCCAGCAGTTCGCCGCCGATGAGGGCGATGTGGACGGTGACCTGGTTCTTCTCGCTGTCCATGAACCGGTGATGCAGGCGGACGTTGTTGGACAGCCAGCCCGACCAGACGCCGCTGGCCGCGTGCTCCGCCTCTTCCACCACCCGGCCCGCCGCCGGACGCTCCGCCAGCAACTGCGTCGGCCGCGCCGCTTCCGCGAGCGGCTCGGGCGTCGCCTCCAGGGCCCGCAGTCCGAGGGCGAGCAGCTCGTCCTCGGTCGGCACCTGGGAGCCCGACGGCAGCACGGCGACAAACGCCACCTCCCGCGTGTCAAACTCCTTCGTGAAGCGCTGGGCAACCTCCTCGCGCGTGAGCGCCGGCAGCAGCTGCTCGGTCAGCTCGAGTTCCTGGGCGGCGGACAGCAGCGGCTCGCCAGCCGTCACCGCGGCGTTCGTGCGCGAGAGCAGGGCGCCGGCGGGGCGCGTCGGCTCGGTTTCAACGGCGCGCCGGGCGCCGGTCAGGATCTGCGTCTTGGCGTCCTCGATTTCGCGGTCGCTGAAGCCGAAGCGCCGGGCGCGCTGGAGTTCGAGCGCCAGTTCCTCCAAAGCCGCCTGCCACTTGCCGGGCGCGGCGCGCCCGTTGAGGTCGGCGCTGTACAGCACGCCCGGGTCGTTCCCCATGGACACGCCGCCGTCGAGGAAGCTCGTGCCGCCGGCGGCGACGAGCGCCTCGAGTCGCCGGTTGAACGCGCGCTGCGCCACGCCGGCGACCAGGTCGTCGCGGTACTGTGGCACGGTGGTGGTGGCCGGCCGCGCCGGCTCGAGCCGGCTGATGCGGATCTGCTCGGACTGGACCTCCGGATCGCTGGCGACGATCGCGAAGCTGCGGTCGTAGGCCGTGATGCGCGGGTCCTGCGGGGTCGGGCGCGGCTTTTTCGGCGCGGTCGCGAAGTGTTCGTGGATCGCGGCGACGATGGGCGCCGGGTCCGCATCGGCGACCACCAGGAGCGTCGCGTTGGAGGCGACATACCAGCGGCCGTAATAGTCGCGGAAGTCGGCTTCCGTAACGCTGTTGATCGTCTCTTCCGTGCCGATGGTGATGCGCTGCCCGTAGAGCGAGCCGGGGGCGATGCGCTCGAGCACGTAGTACATGGTGCGCTGCCGACCCGAGAGGCTGCGCCGGCGCTCCTCCTGGATGATCTGGCGCTCGCTTTCAATCTCCGCCGGCAGCAGCGCCAGCCGATAGAGCACGTCGGCGAAGTAGGTCATCCCCTTGTCGAGCGTCTCCGGCTGCGTGTCGGGCAGCGAGAGCTGGTAGGTGGTCTGCTCGAAGTTGGTGAACGCGTTCTGGTCGCGTCCGAAGGTCATGCCCAGCGACTGGAAGAACGGCACGACCTCGCCGGGCGGGAAGTTCTGCGAACCGTTGAACGCCATGTGCTCCAGGTAATGGGCCAGTCCGCGCTGCGGGTCCGTCTCGTTCAGCGAGCCGCTGTGGACTTGCAGCCACAGCGCCGCCCGGCCGGGCGGATTGGCGTGACGACGGACAATGTACCGCAAGCCGTTGTCGAGCTGGCCCGTGGTGAGGGCCGGATCGCTCGGCAGCGTCTGCGCCGGTGCCTGGGCCGCGGCCCAGGCGCACAAGATCACGAGACTGGCCTTCGCACGTCGCATCGTCGCACTCCTGAGGAATCTCTCCGCTGCGCAGCTACTACTCATGCCGCAATGCTTCGATCGGGTCAAGGTTGGCGGCGTGCCGGGCGGGATAAAGCCCGAAAATGATCCCCACGCTGACGCTGATCCCGACCGCCAGCAACAAGCTGTAGCCCGTGACGTGCGTGGGCATGCCGGCCATCAGCGTGATCACGGCCGGGATCGACAACCCCAGCGCCAGCCCGACCACCCCGCCCGCCGTCGAGAGCACCGTCGTCTCGATCAGGAACTGGAAGATGATCTGCGACCGTTTTGCCCCGATTGCCCGGCGGACGCCGATCTCCCGCGTGCGCTCCGTTACCGAGGCCAGCATGATGTTCATGATGCCGATGCCGCCCACGAGCAGGCTGATGCCGGCGATGCTGCCGAGCACGATGTTGAAGCGCCGTTTCGTCGCTTCCGCCTCGCGCAGCAGCGCGAGCGGCACGCTCAGCCGGTAGTCCTCCTTGGCGTGGAACTGGTGCATCATGCGCTGCAGGCCGGCGGCCGTGGCCTCGACGTGCTCGATGCTGTCGACCTCGACGATCAGCTGGTGGAGCTCGACCAGCTCGCGCAGGATCGACCCCGACGTGATGATCATGGAGATGTCGCCGTAGCGCTCGCGCGCCACCTCGATCGGGATGTACGCGTCGATCTCCTGGTCGGGGGTCTGGATCGCGCCGCCCTGGCCGGTCTCGCTCTGCACGATCCCGATCACCTCGTAGTACTCGCCGCCGATGCGCAGCACCTGGCCGATGCTCGCCTCCGTCGCGAGCAGCCGCCGCGCTCCGTACTCGGTCAGGACGACCACCCCGGCGTGGCGCTCCGCGTCACGCGGCGTGAGGGTGCGGCCCGCGATGACTTCGCGGCGGACCAGGTCGAACCAGTCCGGCGTCGTGCCCACGATCCGCATGTCGAGCTTGCGCTCGCCCAGCCGCCCCTCCTTGCGGACGAGCTTGACGGGCACCGTGCGGCGGATGGTCCCGAGCGACTCCTGCGCGCGGCGCTGGTCCTCGTACAGGATGCCGTAGTCATTCAGGCTGAACGGCGAAAAGGTGGACTGCGATTCGCTCTCCGCCGGCTTGATCGACGTGATGATGATGTTCGTCGAGCCGAGCTTGCGGATCTGGTCCATCGCCTCGCGGCTGGCGCCCTCGCCAACCGCGAGCATGGCGACAACGCTGGCCACGCCGAATACGACGCCGAGCATGGTGAGGAACGAGCGCAGCTTGTGCAGCGTGAGGGTCTTCAGGCCCAGGCGGATGCTGCGGAGGAGGCGGACCGCGTTCATGGCGTGGTCCCGTCGATCCGGTCGATGCGGCCGTCGCGCATGTGCAGCCGGAAATGGGCGTAGCGCGCGATATCCGGCTCGTGCGTGACCATGATGATCGTCTTGCCCTGCTGGTTCAGCTCGGCCAGCAGGCCCATGATCTGGTCGCCCGTGGCGCTGTCGAGGTTGCCGGTCGGCTCGTCGGCGAGCAGGATCGACGGGTCGGCGGCCAGGGCACGCGCGATGGCGACGCGCTGCTGCTGCCCGCCCGAGAGCTCCGCCGGCCGGTGGTTCAGCCGGTCGCTCAATCCGACGCGCGCGGCCATCTCTTCGGCACGCTGGCGGCTGCGCTCCGCGTCCCAGTCCAGGTAGAACAGCGGCAGCTCGATATTCTCGCGCACGGTGAGTTGCGGGATCAGGTTGAAGCTCTGGAAGATGAATCCCAGGTGCTGGAGCCGGATCGTGCTGAGGGCGTTGTCGTCGAGCACGGCGACGTCATTGCCCTCGAGCACATAGCGGCCGGAGGTCGGGCGATCGAGGCAGCCGAGCAGGTTCAGCATGGTGCTCTTGCCCGAGCCGCTCGGGCCCATGATGGCCCAGAAGCTGCCGGCGCGGAACTTCACGCTCACGCCGGCCAGCGCGTGGACTTCCGAGTCTCCGACGCGGTAGATCTTGGTCACATCCTCGAGCCGGACCAGGTCGGCGGAGTCAGGCGGCGCGTGGCGCGTGCGATGACGCTGCGCGGTCTCGCTCATGGACCCTGACCGGCCCCTTCCTGTCCGCGCTCGCGGCGCTCGCGTTGTCCGCCGCCCGCCGCGCCGCCCGCGTCCCCGCCACGCTGGCCCTGTCGTTCCTGCCAGCGGCGCATGGCTTCTTCGCGCTGCTCGGGCGTCATGTTCTCCATGCGGCGCTTGAATTCCGCTTCGCGCTGCTCGGGCGTCATGTTCGCAAACTGCGCCCGCCGGGCGGCACGCTCTTCCTCGCTGCCTTCGCCGGCCGCGGGCGGGCCGCCGGTCGGGGCGCCGCCGGGGACGCGCGCCTGCGCCGCGGGCGCACTGGC
>CAZVRR010000139.1:0-9971 GCA_964629745.1 uncultured Planctomycetales bacterium
TTGATCATGCGGGCGAGTTCACGCGTCGTGAGGACGGCGTCAACGTCCTGCACGCCGCTGTCGTGGAACTCGGGCCGCTGGCATTCGAACTTCTTGGCGGTGCAGGGCATGACCGACACGACGAAGATGTCCTCGGCCCGCTTGCCGATCTTCTGGGCGTAGTACGTCTTGGCGACCGCGCCGAACATCTGCTGCGGGCTCTTGCAGGTCGAGAGGTGGGCGGTCATGTCCGGGTAGTAGTGCTCCATGAACTTGATCCACCCGGGCGAGCAGCTCGTGAACATGGGGACGGGACCCGGCGCGTGGTGTCCGTTGTGGCCGTTGCCATCCTTGTGCTTGCCGGTCAGGGCGTGCTTGAGCCGCATGAGCAGCTCGGTGCCCTCCTCCATGATCGTCAGGTCCGCGGCGAAGTTCGTGTCGAACACGCCGTTAAAGCCGAGCCGGCGCAGTGCCGCCGCCATCTTGCCGGTGACGCGCGTGCCCGGCGGGTAGCCGAAGCACTCGCCCAGTGCCGCCCGGATGGCCGGCGCGGTCTGGACGACGACGTGCTTGGCGGGGTCGTCGAGCGCGTTCCAGACGGCGGCGATGTGGTCCTGCTCGGTGATCGCGCCGACCGGGCACACCGCGCCGCACTGCCCGCACTGCACGCAGACCACGTCGTCCAGTTCACCGCAGAAGGCCGGCCCGATCACGGTCTTGAATCCGCGGTTCTGGGCCCACAGGGCGGCCACGCCCTGGATCTCGTTGCAGACCGTGACGCAGCGCCGGCACAGGATGCACTTGGCAGTGTCGCGGGTCAGTGCTGGGGTGCTCGAGTCGCGGTAGCGCTTGGCCTTTGCCCCGGTGTAGCGCACGTCCTTGATGCCCAGCTCGCGCGCGACGGCCTGGAGCTCGCAGTCCTCGCTGCGGGCGCAGGTCTGGCAGTCGCCGTCGTGCTCGGAGAGCAGCAGTTCGACGACGGTGCGGCGCGCGTCCCGCACGCGGCGCGAGTTGGTCTTGACTTTCATGCCCTCTGCGGCCGGCTGGGCGCACGAGGCGACCAGGGCGCGGGCACCCTCCACTTCGACGGTGCAGACCCGGCACGCACCCACCGCCTGCACATCTTTCAGGAAGCACAGGGTGGGAATGCGGACGCCGGCCTTCTGGGCCGCTTCCAGGACCGAGGTCCCGTCTGGAACCTCGACGGGGATGTTATCGATGGTCAGTTTTGGCATCGCATGTTCCTTTTATGTCGGGGCAGCGAAGGAGTGCTTCGCGGCCCGCAACGGGCCGACCCCAGGCCGGCCCGCACGTGAGCTGGGCTATTTCTCCGCCTTCTCGGGCACCCGGTAATCGCAACGCAGGCAGCGCCTCGCTTCGCGCCGTGCCACGGCCTCCGACCACGGGAGCTCCACTTCCTGGAAGTTGTTCTTGCGCTTGCTGACGGGCAGCAGGTGCATCCGGGCCCGCTGGTACTGGACCGGATCGGCGTCGGGATCAAATTCCGTGTCGACCTGGCGGTCGGCCCGCCAGAAGGCGTGCACGGCCCCGGTCAGGAACTGGTCGATCCCCACCGCTGCCTTCTCGCCCGCGGCAATGGCGCCGACCACCGACCACGGCCCCATCACCGCGTCGCCGCCCGCGAAAACCCACGGCACGGACGTCTGACCGGTGAGCGGATCGGCGGCAAGGAAGCCCGCGCGGTTCAACTTCAGGTCGATGCCCTTGAGCACCGGCGCCGTGTCGAGCGACTGGCCGATGCCGGCGATGACCTGGTCGGCCGGGACGATGAAGGCATCGTCGCCGCCCTGGACCGGCCGGCGCCGTCCGCTGCGGTCGAACTCACCCAGCACCATGTTCCGGCACTTTACGCCCGTGAGGTGCCCGTGCCCGACCACGATCTCCATCGGGGCCACCAGCGTCGCCAGCCGCACGCCCTCGTGCTCGGCCTCGTCGATCTCCTCGGCGTAGGCGGGCATTTCGTGCCGCGTGCGGCGATACAGGATCGTGACGCTCTCGGCGCCCAGGCGGATGGCGGTGCGGGCCGCATCGATCGCGGAGTTGCCGCCGCCGATGACGACCACGTTCTTGCCGACCTTGGCGGAGCCGCGGATGTTGTATTCGCGCAGGAAGCGCAGGGCATCGACGACGCCGTCGGCCTCTTCGCCCGGGATGCCCAGGCGCGTCCCTTCGGGGGCGCCGATGCCGAGGAACGCGGCCTCGTACCCGTCGGCCCGCAGGCTTTCGAGCGTGAAGTCGCGTCCGAGCCGCATGTTCGTTTCAATCGTGACACCCAGGCGCTCGACCATGCGGATCTCGCGGGCCAGCTCCTCGCGTGGCAACCGGTACGCCGGAATCGCCTGCACGAGCATGCCGCCCGGCCGCGGTTCGGCCTCGAATACCTTTGGCCGGTAGCCGAGCCGCGCCAGGAAATAGGCGCAGGTCAGGCCCGCCGGTCCGGCGCCGACGATTGCGATCTTCCGCCGGGCGTTCTCCTCGCTGTCGCGGATCTCGGGCAGTTGGATCGTGACTTCCTGCTCGGCCATGTAGCGTTTCAGGCCGCGGATCGAGACGGCTTCATCGAGTCCGCCGCGCCGGCACTTGTCCTCGCAGGTATGGAAGCAGACGCGGGCACAGACCGAGGCGAACGGGTTGCGTTCGCGGTGCAGGGTGAGTGCCTCGGCATAGCGCTTCTCGCCGACCAGCGACACGAAGCCCGGCACGTCCACGCCGGCCGGGCAGGCGCTCTGGCAGGGCGCCCGCACGAGCGCGGAGCACACGCCGGCGGGGCAGTGCTTGTGGCGGATGTGCGCGTCGTACTCGTCGCGGAAGTAGCGGATCGTGCTGAGCACCGGGTTCGGCGCAGTCTGGCCCAGACCGCACAGGGCGGTGTCCTTGATGACCTGCCCGAGCTCGATGAGCTGCTCGACGTCGCCTTCCTGGCCGTGGCCCTCGCAGATGCGCGAGACGATCTCGAGCATCCGCTTGGTGCCCACGCGGCACGGCGGGCACTTGCCGCAGCTCTCATCCTGGCAGAAGTCCAGGAAGTAGCGGGCCACGTCGACCATGCACGTGTCCTCGTCCATCACGATCATGCCGCCCGAGCCCATGATCGCGCCGAGCTCGGTGAGCGACTCGTAGTCAACGGGCACGTTCAGGTGTTCCTTGGGAATGCAGCCGCCGGACGGGCCGCCCAGCTGCACCGCCTTGAACTTCTTGCCGCCGATCACGCCGCCGCCGATCTCGAAGATGATGTCGCCCAGCGGCATGCCGATCGGGACCTCGACCAGGCCGGTGTTGTTCACGGCGCCGGCCAGGGCGAAGACCTTGGTGCCCTTGCTCTTGGCGGTGCCCATCCCGGCGAACCAGTCCGCCCCCTTCAGGATGATCGGGGCGATGTTGGCGAACGTCTCGACGTTGTTCAGGCAGCTCGGCTTGCCCCACAGGCCTTTGACGGCCGGGAACGGCGGGCGCGGCCGCGGCTCGCCGCGGTTGCCCTCGATGCTGGTCATCAGCGCCGTCTCCTCGCCGCAGACAAAGGCCCCTGATCCCATCCGGACCTCGATATCGAAATCAAAGCCCGAATTCATGATGTTCTTGCCGAGGAGGCCCAACTCGCGGGCCTGTTTCAAGGCGTGCTCGAAGCGCTGCACAGCCAGCGGGTATTCGGCGCGGATGTAGGCGTAGCCCTGGTGCGCGCCGATCGCGTAGGCCGCGAGTGCCATGCCCTCGATCACGCTGTGCGGATCGCCCTCCAGCACGCTGCGATCCATGAACGCGCCGGGGTCGCCCTCGTCGCCGTTGCACAGGATGTACTTCACGTCGCCGGCGGACTTGCGGGTGAATTCCCACTTCAGCCCGGTCAGAAAGCCCGCGCCGCCGCGGCCGCGCAGGCCGCTCTTCTTGACTTCGCCGATCACGTCGGCGGGCTTCATCTGGGTCAGGGCCTTGCCCAGCGCCTGGTAGCCGTCGCGGGCGATGTACTCCTCGATCCGCAGGGGATCGATCACGCCGCAGTTGCGGAGCACGATCTTGACCTGCTTCTGGAAGAAGCCGATCTCGTGCAGGCCCGGGCGGGTCTCGCCGGCGGGCGTCTTGTGCACGAGGCGCTCCACGACGCGGCCCTTGAGCATGTGCTCCTTGACGATCTCTTCCGCGTCGTCGGGCCGGATGCCCTGGTAAAAGGTGCCGTCGGGATAGACGGCCGCCACCGGGCCGATGGCACATGGGCCCAGGCAGCCGGATTCGATGACCTTGATCTCGCTGTTCAGTCCGTGCTGCTCGAGCTGCGCCTTCAGGGCGGCACTGACCTCCAGGGCCCCCGAGGCGATGCAGCCGCCGCCGGTGCAGACGAGGATATGGCTTCGGACGTTGTTCATGACTCCGCAGTCTCCTCATGCTCGCGGGGCGGGGCTTGACGCCCGGCTGCGCCGGCCGGCCCGACCAGTCGGCGACGCGGTCGTCCCACGCACCCTGAGCATGCTCTGGTCACTTGATCAGGAATTCGCGCACCGGCCGACCGCTCTGCACGTGCTCGCGGACGATCTGGCCGACCTTCACCTTGTCGAGGCGGCCGTAGCGATACGTGCCGCCCGCCTTGTCGGTAAGCGTGATCATGGGCTCCTGGTCGCACAGGCCGGCACAGCCGGTCTGCGTCAGCGTCACCTTGTCGCGGGCGTCGCCGAGCTCGTGCAGCAGCGTGGTGAGCACGTCGCGTGCGCCGGCGGCGATGCCGCAGGTTCCCATGTGCACGGTGATCCGCAGGTCCTTCTGGCCGGTGCGGAGGTCGATCTCGCGCCGCGCCTGCTCCTGCAGCTTTTTCAGATCCTGGGGGCTGCTGATCCGCTGGCTCATGCGCTGGCCTTCCTTTCCGCCTGGCCGTTGCGATACGGTCCCAGGACCAGCTCGATCTTGTTGGGCTTGACGCGGTGGTGCACGTCGTCGTCGATCATGATCGCGGGCGCGAGGCCGCAGGCGCCGAAGCAGCGCGCCACCTCCAGCGTGAACTGGCGATCGGGCGTGGTCTCGCCCACGTCGATGCCCAGCTTGGTCTTGAGCATGTCGAGCACGCGCTTGCCGCCGCGCACGTAGCACGCGGTGCCCAGGCACACGCGGACCAGGTGCTTGCCGCGCGGTACCGTGGAGAAGAAGGAGTAGAAGCTGACCACGCCGGCGACTTCGCTGTAGGACTTATTCAGCCCCAGGGCGATCCTTTTTAGGGCTACTTCCGGAAGATATCCGAAAATGCCCTGTGCGATCTGGAGCACCGGGATCAAGGCGCCGGGCTTGTCGCGATACTCCTTCAGGACCTTGTCGAGCCGGGCGAGCAGCTCCTCCTCGGAGACCTCCTCACCGCAGGCGCACCGGACCTTGCCGTCCTCGCTCATGCATATCTCCGTTTCCTCGCGGGGGGCAGCCAGCACCGTGGCCGGAAATTCTCCGCACGGCACGCGGAAGGCGACCCATTCCGCGGTACAATTGCAAGTCGCGGATCGGGCTGGGTTTACAGTACCAGTTCCGCGGCCTGCAGTTCCGCGCGAATCATCTCAATCACGCGGCGTGCCAGAGCGAGCCCATCGTCATCCCGGATGGCCGCATCCCGGGTCAGCTCCAATGTGCTCAGGTCAAACGCGCGGCCGGCCAGCCGCAGGTGGACCCGGAAATCAACCCCCGGCTGCGTGCAGACCAGCACGCCCAGCGTCGCGGCGAGGTCGCCGAGCGGGCTGCGGTCAAGGTGTGATAACTGCATGTCAGCAATGATCTTAAGACCAGGTCGCCCTGGCGCAGCAGAGGTGGCCGGCGCCAGCCGCAGCGTGCCCGCCGCGCGCTCCGCCGCCGCCCGAAACAGGCTCAAACCCAGCCCGGTGCGCTTCCCGAGCTTGGTCGTATAGAACGGATCCAGGGCCTGCGCCGCGCTGACCGTCAGCCCGGTGCCATCGTCCTCCAACTCGATCACGAGCCGGTCCGTCGTCGGGTCCGCGGTAATGGTCAGCGTCACCCGGGTCGCCTCGGCGCGGAGGGAATTCTCCGCGAGATCCAGGATGTGCAGCGAAAGTTCACGCATGGCTCACCCGCTTACCACCGCGACCCGCCGGCCGGCGGCCCCGCTCAGCGCCAGGCGCAACTCGTCGAATGATGCGGCGCCCGCCAGCAACTCGGTGCGCGCCATGCCCACGTCGTCCGGATAATGGGCATCCGATGAGGCTACGATCGGCAGCCCGATCGACGTGAACGCGGCCGGGTCGACCCGCTGCGCTCCCGGGCCACACGGAGAAAACACCTCGATTGCGTCGAAACCACTCCCCGCCGGAAAAATCCCCAGTTGGCTGAGGACGCTGAAGGACGGGCGGTTGATGTGCGCCGCAATCGCTAGGCCGTCATGCTCATGGATATGGGTGATCGCGTCGGCGAGCGCGAGCGTGCTGGCCATTGCGAGCATCTTCGGCTCGTCGCCCACCACGACGCCGCTAGCCGTCATCAGCGGCTGGGCGCCGAAACGCTGGGTGTACGACGCGTCCGTGTCGGGCAGCGTGGCGCGCACGCCGGCGGCCGCCTTTTCCGCCGCCGCGGCCGTTGGAAAGAGGCCGACCACGTGCACCTCCTCCGCGGTCGTGATCTCAACACCCGGGATCACCACCGGGCGGCCCGCCGCACCTCGGCCGGTGCCGGCCCCCGCCGCTTCGATGACCGCCGCCACGTTGCCCGCCGCGTTGTGGTCACAGATCGCGATCAAGTCCAGTCCGGCCCGGCGTGCCGCCGCGATGATCGCTGCGGGCGTCATCTCTTCCGGCGCGCAGGGCGACAGGGCGCTGTGAATATGCAAGTCGGCCTGGTAGCGATTCACGCAGCCGTCCCAACGGTGAGCGCGCCGGCCGGGCGGTCAGCCCGGGCCCCGCACGCCGGCCTGGTAGAGTCGACCCACGATCTCGAACGCGGACTGGCTGGCCGCGTAGAGCGCAACGCCCTCCTCCCGCGCCTTGGTCCGCACGCTTTCATCGGGCAGTCGACCCGCCGCAAAAATCACGGCCGCCAGCTCTGCGTGGACGGCGACGGCGATCACGTTCAGGTGCACCTGCACCGTCACCAGCACGCCGCCACTCGGGGCGTTGGCGATCACGTCGCTCAGCAGGTCCGACACGTAGCCCTGCCGCACGTCCGTTTCCCCCCGGTCCACCGCGGGGGTGAGGTTTTCCAGGTTCAGAGCGGTGCCGAGGTCAGCCAGTCTCATGCGTGTTCTCCGGGGCGGACGAGTCGTGTTGGCGCGGACAGGCGTCCAGGTGCGCCCGGCCGAGAACGATGTCTTCCGCGAGCGCCGCGCAAGAGGGCGCGCCGCATTGCGCGCAGTTCGCGCCTGGCAGGCTGCGCGTCAGCTTGTCGATCCGGGCGAGCTTCTGAATGGCCTTGGCCATGTCGCTGTCCAGGCGCAAACCGGGACGCGGCGCATACGGCGCGCTGCGCGGAACGGCACGGGCCGCCGGTCCCGCCGGCAGCACCACGCCGGCGGCGCGGGCACGGGCGAGCGCCGCGAGTTCCGGCAGCAGCGGTGAACCCCAGCAGCCGTCCGGGCACGCCCACGGCTCAACCACGCGGACATCCGGCACGTTGCCATCCTCGATCGCTTCCAGCAGCCGGAGGACATTCGCGATTCCGGTCACGACCAGCAGCGAGTCCGCGGGTTGCTGCGGATGCGTCGGCAGGTCGGCGCCGGCGGTGGGCCGGCGCTGCGCGAGCCGCGGCAGCAGTTTCTCACGCAGCGTTGCCGGCGAGACGATGCTCAGGGCCGCTGATGACGGCGGCAGCGCTGCCCCGCGGAGCACCGTGCGTTGTGCGGGGCACGCGACGACTGCGAACGTCGTGCGCCCGGTACTGTCGCGTACGGCGGCTTCAAAGGCCGAGCTGAGCGGCGCCAACTGCGGCAACAGCGACGGGAAGCGCATTTCAATCAGGTTCACCACCGCGGGACACGCCGGCGAGATGACCGGCAGCCCCGGCGCGCCGGCGGCGGAGGCGACGACGGCATCGCGGAGCGCGGTTTCCCACTCGGAGGTGGTCAGCACGGTCTGGAAGCCCAGGTGCGTGAGCTCTTCCAGCACGCGCGCCGGGCCGGCGCCGGCGCCGAACTGCCCGAGCATCGGCGGCGCGAGGATGAGAACCGGGTCGGGATCGGCGGTCCGCAGATCCGCTGTCGGGGCCATCGTCAGTGCGCGCTGCGGACACACGGCCAGGCACGCGCCGCAGTCCACGCACAGGTAGTCAAGAATCAGGGGCTTGCCTCGAAAGACGCGCAGGGCCTGCGTCGGGCACGCGTGCACGCACGCGAGGCAGGCGTTGCACCGGTCGGCGGCGAGCTCGATCGAATGGCGGCCGGCGCCATAGAGCGCGCGCGGCTTGAGGTCGATGCGCAGGGCCAGCCGCGTGCCGCGACCCGGCTCGGACTGGATCGTGAACTCGTCGCTGTTTTTCTTGATGTTCGGCAGGCCCATGCCGGCCCCGAAGCCCAGTTCGCGTGCCTTGGCCGACGCCGTGGAAAACCCGGGTTTCATCGCCTGGCCGAGGTCGGGAATGCCCGGCCCCTCGTCAATCACCTCGATGTGCAGGGCTCCATCGTCGATCCGCGCGCGCAGCTCGCCGCGGTGGGCGTGGATCACCACGTTCATCTCGGCTTCGTAGGCCGCGATCATGGCGCGTCGCACGACCGCCGGGTCCGCCCCGATCTTCTTGAGTTGTTCCTTGACGCTGCGGGAGGCGCTCCCGCCGTGCTCGTAGTCGCCACCCTCGATGCGGAACGAGACGGCAGTCATGGCGCGGCACTTTCCTCCCCGCAGAGGCAGCGAAACAGGCGGCCACACGTCTCGAACAGTCCGCCCGGCGCAACCATGATGGCCGTGCCATGCTCGCGCGCGGTGCGCAGCATGTCCTCGTCAGGCACCTGGGCATTCACCATGCACAGGCCGGGCACGTCGAGCAACTCCGCCATACGCATGAGCTGCGTGCTGGCGAGATTGGTCACCAGCAGCGCATGCTCGCCAGCCGCGTTCAGCAGGTCGCTGATGCGATCACCGGCGTAAATCTGCTCTGAGCTTATATTTAAGTCCCGTCCGGGGATCAGCAGCCGGGCACCGATGCGATCCGCGACGGCGGAGAACTTCATGCGGGCTCCTCGATGTGGGCGGCCTGCGCCTCGGGCTCGTGCGGCCGCCGCAGTGGCACACCCAGTTTACGGCATCGACAGCTCCGGTGCCACGGCACCAGGGATCGGGACGTGCGTTGCGCCCGGCGCTGACTGGCGGTTCAGGGGGAATTCAGCGGCGCTTTAGCCTGCCGCGCGACATTACGAGCAGGGGCCTGCTGCCCACTGAAGTCAGGAGAACGGTATGGATAGTCGTGCCAAGCTGCTGGGGCACCCGGTACATCCCATGTTGGTCGTGTTTCCCCTGGGGCTCCTCGGCACCGCGGTGGTGTTCGACATCGCGCATCTGGCGACGCGAAACGGGTACTGGGCCGGGCTGGCGTTCTGGCTGATTACCGTCGGCCTCATCGGCGGATTGCTCGCCGGCGTGTTTGGATTCCGCGACTGGCTGGCAATTCCGCGCGGCACGCGTGCCAAGGCCATCGGTGCCTGGCACGGCGGCGGGAACCTGGTCGTGTTGGTGCTCTTCGCGGTTAGCTGGATACTGCGACGGCCTGCTCCTGGGGAGCCGCCCCTGGCCGCATTCGTGCTTGGGCTCGCGGGCCTGGGCCTGGCGAGCGTAACGGCCTGGCTGGGCGGCGAACTGGTCCATCGACTGGGCGTCAGTGTCGACAGCGGTGCGCACTTGAATTCGCCCAACGCGCTCTCGGGCCGACCGGCCATGGACACCGATGCGCCGCCGGGACACGTGCGACCGGTGCAGCAGGGCGGATGACGAATTCAGTGGTCAGAATCCGGCCGCAGTTCGAGGCGCGTCCGGGCATGTTCGGTTCGCGTGCGGCGGGCGGGCAGTCGCGCTCGC
>CAZVRR010000140.1:0-9920 GCA_964629745.1 uncultured Planctomycetales bacterium
AGACCTCGCTGGTCGAGATCAAGAACCTGCTGACACGCCGCGGTCTGCGGCTAGGCGTCGCGCCGGAAGAGGTCGAGACCGGCGCCGCCGCCCCTGCGGCTCCCCCCCCGCCCCAGCCCGCGGTCACCGTGCCGCCGGGGCGCGAGGCGATCCTGTCCAAGCCGGTTTCGGAGCTCGAGCTGTCCGTTCGGGCCCGGCGCTGTTTGCAGCGCCTGAACGTGTCGCACCTGGGTGACCTGATCCAGCTTTCGGAGCAGGACCTGTTGTCGACCCGGAACTTCGGGGTGACCTCCCTGAACGAGGTGAAGGCGCGGCTCGCGGAGCATGGGCTCGCGCTGGCGCCGCGGCAGCCGGAGTGAGCGGTCGGCCGGTGTCCGCGGCCCTGGGCTTCGACGTCATCCATACGTGCGGTCACGCGCGGTGTGGAGTTCTGACCACGCCGCATGGGCCGATTGACACGCCGGCCTTCATGCCGGTCGGCACGCGCGCCACGGTGCGCGGCGTGACGGCTCGCCAGCTCGCCGAAACCGGCACACAGATCGTGCTGGCGAACACCTATCACCTGCTGCTGCGTCCCGGGGCGGCGGCCGTGGCCCAACTGGGCGGGCTGCACCGCCTGATGGCTTGGGAGCGCCCGATCCTGACGGACAGCGGGGGGTTCCAGGTTTTCTCGCTGGCGCAACTGCGCCGGATCGACGACGAGGGCGTCGAGTTTCAGTCGCACCTGGACGGGGCGCTCGTCCATCTCACCCCGGAAGTATCCATCGAGACGCAGAACCTGCTCGGGGCGGACATCATCATGGCGTTCGACGAGTGCCCGCCCCTGCCGGCCGAGCCCGCGGCCCTGATCGCGGCGGTGCGCCGGACAGTCGCCTGGGCGCAGCGCAGCCGGGCGGCGCACCGGCGTCCGGACCAGGCCCTGTACGGAATCGTGCAAGGCGGCCTGGATCTGAAGCTGCGGCAGGAGTGCCTCGCCGAACTCGTCGCGCTCGAATTCGACGGCTATGCCCTGGGCGGACTCTCGGTCGGCGAGCCGCCGCCCGAAATGTGGGGCTTTCTTGACGAGTTCGCCTGGCAGTTGCCCGCGGAGCGGCCGCGCTACCTGATGGGGGTCGGGACGCCCCGTGACCTGGTCATGGCCGTGGCGGCGGGCGTGGACCAGTTTGACTGCGTGCTGCCGACGCGCAACGGCCGGAAGGGCTACGCCTTCACCAGCGCCGGCACGCTGCGCCTGCGCAATGCCCGGCACCGCCTGGCCGACGAGCCGCTCGACCCGGCCTGTGGCTGCGAAACGTGCCGGCACTACTCGCGCGGCTACCTGCGTCACCTGTTCCTGGCGGAAGAAATTCTCGGCGGCACCCTGGTGTCGCTGCACAACATCTGGTTCTATCAGGCCCTGATGCGGCAGATCCGCCTGGCCCTGGCGGACGGCACGTTCGAGGGATGGCGCGAGGCCTACCTGCGCAGCCCGGCGTGCCAGGTTCATGGGAGTGATGAAGAATGATGATGCTCATCCTGGCCCAGGCTACCCAGCCTGGCGGTCCCCCGTTGTCGGGCACCGAGGTATTCCTCAAGCAGTTCATGCCCCTGATCCTGATCGTCGGCGTGTTCATGTGGTGGATGTCGCGTTCGCGCCGCAAGGAGCGGCAGCGCTACGAGGATATGCTCAGGAACCTCAAGCGCAACGACCGCGTGCAGACCATCGGCGGCATCCTCGGCACGGTGGTGGAAACGCGCGACAAGGAAAACGAGGTCGTCGTGAAAGTGGACGAAGCGAACAACGTGAAGATCCGCTTCAACCGCTCGGCGATCAAAGAAGTGATCCGCGACGCCGGAGACGCGGCCCCGCGCAGTTGAACCGCTGAGCCGGCGCCGGTGCGGACATGTCGCTGACCCAGTACCTCGACCCGGAAGTCGTTCAGCAGGTCGCACGGCTCGACCTGCGGGCGCGCCTGATCGTCGAGGGCTTCCTCGCCGGCCTGCACGCGTCGCCCCTCCAGGGTTTCTCCGTCGAGTTCAGCGAGCACCGCAAGTACGTCGCGGGCGATGACCTGCGGACGATCGATTGGAACGTCTTCGCGCGCACCGACCGCCTGTATGTCCGCCGCTACAACGCGGAAACCCACCTCGAGTGCTACCTGCTGGTCGACGCGTCGGCCAGCATGGGTCCGGTCGGGCTGACGGGCGCGGGCGGGCTGATGAGCGCGCCGCCGCCCGCGGCGAAGCTGCTGTACGCCATTCACCTGGCGGCTGCCCTGGGCTACCTCGTGACGCGTCAGCAGGACGCCGTCGGACTCGCGGTCCTCGGCGCTGACTTGCAGCAATTCCTGCCGGCCCGTTCGCGCCGCCAGCACCTCGTTCAACTGCTGGCCACGCTCTCCGCGGTCCAGCCGGGCGGCACGACCGGGCTGGCGCGCAGCGTGGCCGCCGCCCTGGCGCACATCCCCCACCGCGGACTGGTGGTGCTGCTGAGCGACCTGCTGACCGACGCCGACGAAGTGCTCGAGGCCTTGCACCACGTGCGCTTCCGCGGGCACGACCTGATCGTGATGCACGTGCTGGACGCGGCGGAAGTGCGATTTCCGTTTACCGGCAGCCTGCGGCTCGAGGATCCGGAAACGGGAGAGACGATGGTGGCCGATGCGGCGGCCGTTGCGCCGCGCTACCTGGAAGCGGTGCAGCGCTGGCGCGAGTTGTTGCGCACGCGGCTCGCTGCGGCCCGCGCGGACTACCTCGCGCTGGATACCGGGATGCCATTCGACAAGGCGCTCGTTGAGTTCCTGGTCCAGCGCGCGCGGCGGAGTTGAGGCAGCGGCCGCCGCCGCAGGAATTCAGCCGGGCTGCGGCTGTGCATCGCCTGGCGTGCCATCCGGCCGCGGCTTGCGGTCAGCCCATTCGGCGTGGCGGTCGGGAACGAGTTGCCAGCCGCGCCGGCGGGCCCACACCTGCGTGACTTCCGCCCCGAAGAAGACAATCACCCACGTGTAGTACACCCACACGAGCAGCACGATGAGCGATCCCGCCGCGCCGTACGGTGACCCGACGCTGCTGTGGCCCAGGTACAGCCCGGTGAGAAACTGCCCCACCGCGAACAGGACCGCCGTCAGAATGGCGCCGAACCAGACGGTGCTCCACGCAATTTCGACGTCCGGCAGGTAGCGGAACATGGCCGCGAACAGGACGGACGTCACCGCGAGCGTGATCACCTGGTTCGCGACACGCCACACCGCCGCGGTGCCCGGGAGCGCGTCGCTCGCGGCTGCCGCCAGAAACGACAGTACGGCGCTGCCGATCACCGCGGCCAGCAGCAGCACCGCGAGCAGCAGCAGCATCCCCAGGCCGAGCAGGCGCTTGCGCAGCCAGGCCCACACGACCCCCGCCGGCCGCGCCTTGACGTCCCAGATCGTATTCATGCTGGTTTGCAGTGCGGCGAACACGCTTGTGGCCGACAGCAGCAGTGCGCCGATGCTGATGAGGCCGGCGATCCGGCCCAGGTCCGGCCGGCGCTCGGCGTTGTCCAGCACGAGCTGCGCGACCTGCCCAACCGCGCTCCCGGCGGATTCGTACAACTCCTGCACGACCTTCTGTTGCGTGTCGGTTCCCAGCGCCGCGGAGAACCAGAGCAGCAGCATGAGCAGCGGACCGAAAGACAGCGCGGTATAGAAGGACAGGGCGGCGGCGAGCTCCAGGCCGTTGTCCTGATTGAGCTCGCTGCCGGCCCGCTTGATCACGTTGAACGCGACGCCGACTCGCATAGGGGTTAATCGCAAGATGCCTGGCAGCCCGGGGCAAAAGCACCGGTTGGAAACCGGTGCCACAGGTCTTGAACCGACCGCTACGTATCGCGGGGCGGGCAGTCCTCGCCGGGCTGCTGCGCGGCCCGCGATTCCGTGCCGCGCGGTTGTTCGTGGGGCGCCGGCTGACCCTGCACCGACTGAACCTGCTGGCCGATTTCGCTCTTGAGCTTCTCCTTGCCCGTTTCGACGACGTGGCGCACCTTCTCGCCCAGCTCGTCAGGGCTGAGACCTTCGTTGCGGGCCGCCTCGCTGGTCCGGGCGGTGGTTTCGCTGACCACACGCTTGGCGCGCTCGGCCAGCTCGGAAGGGGCCAGGCCCTGGCGCCGGGCTTCCTGCGCCATGTCGTTGGCGGTCTCGGACACTACCTGCTTGCCGCGCGCCAGGAGGTCCTCGCCCGTGTCGCGGGCGCGCCGTTTCAGCTCGTCGGCGTGCTCGCCCAGCCAGCGGTCTTCGCTCCGGCTGCGTGGCAGGAGCAGACCGGTCAGCACACCGAGGGCCAGCACGCCGGCGCCGACGGCGAGCGGATATTCATCGGCGGTGTGGGCGGCAGCTTCCCGGCCGCGCTTCATCGCTGCACCGGCCTGCGCGGTCCATTGTCCCGCCCGACTGGCGGCGCTGGTGGCTGCCTCTCGCGCAGTCTCCGCCGTCCCGGCCAGTGACTGCCGCGCCCACGTGGCCCAGTCCGAGGCGGCGTCGGAGATGTCTGAGGCCTTTTGCCGGACAGAGCCGGCGGCTTCGGAAACGCGTTCGCGCGCCTCGTCTACGCGGATGCGCGCCCGTGCCCACGCTCCCGGCTCGTCCGGTTCCGCGGAGGCGTCATCGGATTCGCTGGATTCCAAGATCAGCCAGGCCAACCCGGCACCCACAAGTGCCGCCGGTATGGGATGCTCCTTGATCTTCTCAAGGGCGCGTTTTCCATACTCCGCCACGGGACGGCCCTCGCCACCGTCGCGGAACAGGTCGAAGAAGTCGTCCAGCAGGCTGCGCGGGCGCAGGCGCTCACCGAGCCGCTGCATCGTGTCATCCATATCTGCGCGGGTCTCCGCGATGTCCGCCTTGATGCGGCTGGAGCGCGACGCCCCGTCCGACGCATCCGCCTCGGGCGGATTCAGGATTGCATCTTCCGCTGGGCCCATTCCTTGGTCTCCTGAAGCGACGTAATCGTCTTTTGCGGAACCAGCGACTCCTTGCGGAACGTCGCCAGCGCTTTGGTCACGAGCACTGCCCCGATCACCCCGCACACCAACCCGATTGCCAACGGCGCGAGCCAGATCGCGACACCCCAGTCCATGCCGGCCGCCACAAAGATGGAGAACATCCCCGCGGCCAGCCCGAGCAGGACGAACGTGACGCCGAGGTAGGCCACTGTGCCGCCGATGGCGAGATAGCCCGTGTTCCGTCCGACGCACGCCGCCTTCTCGCTCAGTTCCGTGCGGGCCAGCAACAGCTCCTGCCGGACGAGCGAGAGGCTCGCGTCGCGGAGTTCCCGCACCAGGGCGGTGATCGACTCGGAGCGCGCGGCAGTGGTGGTCCCAGGCGGCGGGACCGCCGCCTGCATCGGTGTCTGGACATCAAGACCAGGCATCTTCGCCTCCCGTGGGAATCGCCGCGTCCACCGGCTTGGCGATGTGCGGGCTGTAAGGCTCGGTCTCGGGGGCATCGAACGCGTCAGTTTCGCGTGGCGCCCGCTGCGACGCCTTCAGAAACCGGGCGACCAGCAAGCCGGTCAGGAACATGCCGCCGAAGAAGAGCTCGGGTCGCCGACGAATGCCGTTTCGCGCATCTTCGACCAGGTCCGAGCCCGAGCGCTCGCGGACGTAATCCGCCACGCGCATGAGCCGTTGCCCGATGTCGCGGGCGCACATGCCGACAGCCCGGTCGCCTTCGTGGTTGAGCCGGTCGGCGGCGGCGTCGAGCGCCGACGCAAAGTGCCCGATTTCCTCGGCGGCACGCTGGCGCTGTTGGTCCACCACGGCGCCGCCCTCCGTGCGGGCCCATTGCAGGAAATCCTGCGCCTTGGCCCGGCCCCGCTCCTGGACCTCACGCGCGGCACGGCCGATCTGCTCACCTACGGTCTTGACCGCCTCGCGGGCGATCGAGGGTACTTCCCGTACGTCGAGGGTCTTCTCCGGCATGGCCGGGGGGCTGACCGCGCCCGGTTCACGACGCTCATGCTGGTTTTCGAGCTGCATCTGGTTTCTCCGCTCACCGGTGCGTGGAGCTTAAGACGCGCGACTGAAATGCGGCTGAATGGAGCGTGAATTCAATTTCAGTGCGGCGGCCGCAAGAACAGAATCATTAATGATTTACGTGCGACGGGGCGCGGCCGGCGTGATGCGCGCCGCGACCACAATCCGCGGCGGCAGGACTTTGAGCACATGCGCCGCCGCACGTCGCGGTAAGATGGATGCGCATGTCCGGACGCTCAGGCCGTGCCGGGAAGTCCGGGGCTGTTCAGGGGCGAGGTTTTGACATGTCACTCTCAGCGAAACTCGCGTGGACGATCGCACTGGTGCTCGCCGCCGGCTGGGGCCGGGCGGATGAGGTGCGCGTGTTCTTTGTCGCCGGCCAGTCCAACGCGGTCGGCTGCGGCGCTGACGCGGAGTTGCTGCCGCCGGAGCTGTACGCGCCGCAGGCGGACGTGCTGTTCTGGTTCGAAGAAGGGCCGTGGGGTTCGGTGCATGACCCGGGCCGGCGCATTCGCTCCGACGGCTGGGTGCCGCTTCAGTTTCAGAGCGACCCGGTATACGGCACGTTCGGCTGGGTCGACGACGGGTTCGGACCGGAGATCAAGGCCGGGCGCGTGCTGGCGGACAGCCTGGTTGCCGACGTCGCCGTGTTCAAGGTCGCGATCAATGCTACGAGCCTGGCGATCGACTGGGATATCGATACGCCCGGCTCGCTTTACGAGCAGATGGTGGACATCCTGAACGAAGCGCTGACGGCGCTCGCGGACCTGGGACATACGGGCGTGCCGGCAGGTTGCTTCTGGATGCAGGGGGAATGGGATGCGCTGACGGCGTCCTACGCCGCCGCGTACGAGGGCAACCTGGCGGCGTTCATCGCGGCGCTGCGGGCGGCGTGCGGCGACCCGGCGCTGCCGTTCATCGTGGGGCGGCTGAATGCGCACATCGAGGAGTGCCCTTATTTCACCTTTCCGTATCTCGACGTCGTGCGCGCGGCGCAGGCGGCGATCACGACGTCGGTTCCGCGCACCGCCCTGGTCGACACGGACGATTTGCCGCTGAACAGCGACAACCTGCATTTCACGGCCGCGGGCCAGCTCGGGCTGGGCGAACGCTTCGCCCAGGCGTACCTGGGGCTGCCCCAGCCGCTGGGAGACCTGGACTGCAGCGGCATGGTGAACGCGTTTGATATCGATCCGTTCGTTCTCGCGCTCACCGATGCAGACGGCTATGCCGCCGCATATCCCGACTGCGACCGTCTGCTGGCGGACTGCAACGGGGACGGGGCGGTGGATGCGTTTGATATTGATGCGTTTGTGGCGCTGTTGGCGGGGTGAACGAGTAGGGATCGAGCGATCAAGGGATCGAGGGGGGACGCGGCGGCGACGCGCGCAGGGACGTCTGCGGCACGGGGGGTCCCAAGTGTCTGCGTAGAAAATCGTCGAATGCGCCTGCCGGGGGCATGGGCGGGAGAGGGTCTCAGGCCCGGAGCGCTGACGTGCGCGGCGCCTTAATCGACACCGACTAAATGAACCGTCGTGTCCGGTTCGTATAATGGAGTCGAGGTTGCAGGTTGGCCTGCCGAATTCCCGGGCAGGCAACCCGCAAGGACGCCGCTGTTTCTGGGATGGGTGGCGTATGCGGGCGTACACCTCGATTGCGCGGGACTCACCTCACGCTGGTGACCCTGGGGGAAGCGGGGACCACTGCGCGACAGGGTCTGCTCATTTCCCGGGAGCGCCCCAACGCCACGTCAATGTGAGGAGTGGACACCATGAATCGGACTGGACTGCTGCTCTGGGCTGCGAGTGCCGTGTGCGCAATCGCAGCGGCCGCGCTGGCGGACGACTGGAACACGTCCGCCAAGAATTCCCTGCGCGACGGCTTGTCGGCGGACCTCGGGCCGGACACGCCCAACCTGCTCTGGTCGGGCGGCCGGTACTCGATGATCGCCTGGACGCCCTTCATCGAAGGCCAGCGTCTCTTCACCGTGCGCCAGGCGATGTGGCCCGATGGATCGGGGGAAGACACGCTCGTGGTCGCCCTCGACATTCAGACCGGCCAGGAACTCTGGGCGGAGCCCGTGCCCTTTGAGCCGGGCGACTGGGTGGCGTGGATCGGCGGAGTGAAGGATGGGCAGGTGTACGTCTCGCGCGCGGGCGACTCCTTCTCTCCGCTGTTCGCGTATGACGCGGAAACCGGGGCGATCCTCTGGACGTCGGAGGACGAGATCGATGCGCGCGCCTACGACGGGATGGTGTTCGCGCCGAATGGCGATCCGGTGATCGGCAGCTTCAACGACATCTGGCGCATCAGCGCCGCCGACGGCAGCACCGTGTGGCATGCCGAGCGGATCTGTTCGATCGCCGGCAGTTGCGGCGCGGCCATTTACGGCAACGCCGTCTACATCGCGGACCTGGTGGCAGGCGGCCATGCAGTAGTGCGCTACGACCTGGCCAGCGGGGCCAAGCGGTACACCGGCCCGACGATGCCCGGCCTGCTGCTGCAAAACACGCCGCTGTGCGGACCGGATGGGACGATTTACATGCCGCGCACGCAGAACAACCCGTCGGTCGACCGCTTCTTCGCGTTCACCGACTCGGGCCTGGCGATCACGCCGAAATGGAGCGTGGCCGCGGCGTGGACGCCCTGCGCCGAGTTCGGCATCGGGCCCGACGGCTCCGTCTACATGCTCAAGCCCGGGTTTGAGTTCGTCCGTCTCGACCCGGCGGACGGCAGCGAGCTCGACAGCGCCGGGTATCTCACGACCCCGGATTTCTTCGTGCCGCGGATCGCGATCGATGCGGCGGGACGCGTGTACCTGTCGAACGGGAGCTACGAGGACGGCCGGCTGTACGCGTTCGACGCGGACCTGACGCTGCGCTGGGAGACCGAAGTGGAAGACATTCACATTGGCGGCCCGGCGCTCGGCGCGGGCGGGACGCTGGTCGTCTGTGGCATCGGCACGGACCTGCGCGCCTACCGTACGCCGCGCGGCGATTTAAACTGCGACGGGGTCTTGAACGCGTTTGACGTCGACCCGTTCCTGCTCGCGCTGACGGACGCGGAGGCGTACGAGAGCAGCTACCCGGACTGTGACGCGATGTACGCCGACCTGAATGCGGACGGCGTGGTGAACGCGTTCGATATTGATCCGTTCGTGGAGCTGCTCACCGGCGGCTGAGCGCGACAGTGATCGAATGGAAATTCGGGCGGGCGGCCGCGGTTGGGCATTTCCAGCCGCGACCGCCCGAGGCCCGGCGCGCTGGCGCGCCAGGCCGGCCGGGACGGGGTACGATCACGGCACACGGGGGACGAGCATTGCGCTCCGGCGAGCGAATCGACCGCAATATCGAGGGCCGTCATTCTTTCAGCCCCCCTTCTCCGATGCCTGCTGCTGTTCCCGACTCGAAATCCACGTGCCGCACTCCGGACACCGCCCGGAGCGGTTGCCGGTGAGATCATAGCCGCACTTCAGGCAACAGCACTTCGCATGGACGCGAGGGCGCCACACAAATACCAGTGGCAACTGCACAAGGAGCATCATTAACCAGAACGGCACAGTTACCCTGCCGTTCCCGCCCCCGAACAGACTTGGCCAATAACGAGGGAGAGTACCAAACAGGCGTAGACCAGTTACCCGCTCGCATCCAATTTCCCAATCCCATGCTTGGGGTTCTCGTGGGGCAAGCAATTCGACAGTAAGATTGCCTCCGCTAATGTGGACGGGAATCCACGCTAGATAGAGCCAGCCACGGTACAATGTGCTAAACACCCACAGAGCGGCCAACACAACCGTTAGACACAACGAAACATAGCAAACGATGCGCCTCTTACGCCAACTCATGTTTCTCCAGCCTCAGCCGCCGCCAAGAGCCGGTCCCACAACCGTCCTACGGTACAGCACACGCCACGGTACACAGTGGCCATTTGCCGC
>CAZVRR010000141.1:0-9886 GCA_964629745.1 uncultured Planctomycetales bacterium
TGTGGACCTGGTTCCTGTTCGCAGCGTACCTGGCGTGCGTGGGACCGGGACGGCGCGGGCACCATTTCATGCCGGTCCTGGCGCCGCTTGGGCTGCTGGCGCTTGGTTCGCTCCATGTGCTGCTGACCGGCGCGCGGGCAACGCGCTGGGTACGGCCGTCTACCGTTGCGCTGGTCGTCCTGTACTGCTATGCCGTGGCGACGCTGCTGCCGATGCAATGGGCGCAGTTGCAGCGCTGCTGGAGTGTCAAGCCGAGCTGGCATGCGCTGGGGTACCGCGAGACGCCCGGCTACGTCCTGCAAGCCGAGGAGATTCAGCGCCGGACGACGCCTGCCCAGCGCGTGTATGTATGGGGGTGGAGCCCCGGCACGTACCGGTACGCGTACCGGTTGCCGTCCGCGCGCTGCGCTACCTTTGAGAAGCTCGGGCAGGTCGGCGCACACGCGTCCTGGATCTTCGATGAGACGCGCGCGCGGCTGAGAGAGGCGCCGCCGGCCCTGGTAGTCATCTCGTCGCTCGATTGGCAGCAACTGTGTGCGGCGCCGACGGACGAGTTCGCCGCCTGGCTGCGGGCGCGGTATCGACCCGCCGGGTTTGTGGGGGGAATGCACGTGCTCGTCCCGGCGAACGGGGCGCCGTGACGGTCGGCGGCGGTGTTACGTGGACTTCTTGTCCCCGGGCGGCGGCACGTAGTTCGGGACGGCGCGCTCCTGGCCGAAGAAGAAGTCCTCCATGTACTTGCGGAGAATCACGTTTGCCTCGTCGGAGCTGGGGTCGAGGCGGTACTCGTTCATGATCATGCGCATGTGGTCCGTCCACATTTCCCAGGCCTGGCCGGAGACCTGGTCTTGCACCCGCGCCGCCAGCTCAGGTCCCCCCATCAGCCGGCACATCTTCAGCGCCTGCCGGCCGCTCGAGGTTGTTGCATCGATCGCCGGCAACTCCCGGCCCAGTTTTGCGCACATCACGGTCTTGGCCGTCACACGGTTCTCCTTGCCAGTCGCTTCCGGATTGTAGAGGGTAGCCGACCTTCCGGCGTCGGGGGCCGACCCGGCGCGGATTCGAACACCGCATGGCCTGGAATGCGCATCGCCCGCCGCGCGTCCCGTCGGGACGCAGTGATGAATGCCCGCCACATCTTGGCGGGGAACGCGCAGAGCCCGCCTGGCGAAGCCGTCCTGGCGGGACGGCGTGAACGAGTTCTCGACGAGGCGCCACGGCCCGCTGCGCGGACCGTGCCACGCGCGAAGCGCTCGCGCCGACGGAACGGCCCATGGTTCACGGCGACGTCCCGTTGGGACGTTTCGACGAGAGCCCGCCACATCTCTTCAAACGCTCTAGGGAGTGTGCGTCGCGACCGGCGCGGGGGCCGCGGCCGACGTCACGGCGTCGGCGCCGGGCCATCGCAGCCACGAGTCGGCCAGTCCGACCAGCCGTCCCAGCGCGGCAGTCAGAACCAGCCCGCCCACGATCGCCAGCAGCGGCAACCAGGGCGCACGGCCCTCTTGCGGCCCGTGTACCTTGCGGGCGCGGCTGCGGGACGCCGTTCGCTTCCTGTTCTCACGCGGCATGGCGCAACAGGACGATGACCAGCACCGAAAGGCTGGCCAGGACGACGACTCCGGCGACCACGGTGACCGCGACGAAGCGGTGCCATTGCTGCCGTGCCAGCGCACTGAGCTCGCTGCGCTGGTCCCGCTGCTCGGAGTGCAGCCGCTCCAGCGTCTGCACCTGCGCGGAAGAACTCGAGTTGAGCGCCTCCACCGCCTGCCCAAGCTTCTGCAGCGAGTACATCAGTTGCGTGTGGGCTTCCTGCGTGATTTCCACCTGCCGGGCCATCGAGCGCACCGCCTCGGCTTCGGTTTGCAGCAGTTGTGGGATCTGCGCGATCGCGGTCGACATCGCCGCGGTGTGCTGCCCGGCGCGGTGCACGGTTTCCGCAATCGCGCCGATGTGCGACTGCTGATCGCGCCCGCTTTCCGCCAGCCGCCCGAGATCGCCCTGCAGTGCACCGAACTGCTCGGCAAACTGGGCGCCCCGCTCGTCCTGTCGCCGGTAATGCTCCTCCATCGCGTCCATCAGCTCGAGCATGCGCTGGTAGCCGATGCGCATCTGGGCCACGCTCGAATCCCGCCGGCGCAGGCGCGTTAGCCACCCCGTCCGCTCCGGCGCGGCCGATCCCGTCGGCGCGGGCACACCGGCCTGGCCGTCCTGCGACGGATGCGCCAGCGGCTCCCGCCGGAACAGGTCTCCCACGCGATCCCAGAAGGTGCTTCTGCCCATCGGGCTACCTCCCTGTAGCGCTCCAGGTTCTCCGCACATGCATGGCGGGCATTATAGTGGCTGAGTCCCGCGTTGGGTGCCACGCGCGTGGCGCTCCCCGCTTGCCGCCGGCGCCGCTACCATGCGCCGCACATGGTCAGCAAGGCGCCAGCGCGCAGCAATCCGCCGACCGGGGGGCTGCCCCCGGTATCGAAGTCGCGCGCGCGCCGCGGGCCGGATCTGCTGGCGGGCGTGCTCGTCGCGGCGGTCGCCATCGGCGGGTTCGCCAACTCGCTTCGCAACGGGTACGTGTTCGACGATATCAGCGTGATCGCGCTGAATCCCCGCCTGGACCGGCCGTGGGACCTGCACGCGTTCTTCACCAGCGACTACTGGGGCGATTCCACCCCGAAATCCAACCTCTATCGCCCGCTCACGTTGTGGAGCTTCGCCCTCGACCGCCTGGTGTTCGGCCGCGATCCGTGGGGTATCCACCTGACCAACGTGCTGGCAAATGCCGCCGTCAGCGTGCTGCTCTACACGCTGGTCCTGCGCCTGTGGCGGCAGCGTCTGCTCGCCATGCTGGTTGCCCTGTTGTTTGCGCTGCATCCAGTACATACGGAGGCGGTGGCAAACGGCGTCGGACGCGGGGAACTGCTCGCCGGCCTGTTCATGCTCGCGGCGCTGCATCTGCACCTGACCTGGGTGCGCCGGCGCGCTGAGCGCGCGGCAGCCGGCACGCGACGCCCGCCGACCGCTGGCCCAGCGTGGCCCTGGCTGTGCGGGGCGGTGGCGGCGTATTTCCTGGCCGTGCTGTGCAAGGAGACGGCGATTGTCCTGCCGATCCTGTGCCTGCTGATGGAATGGCTGGTGCTGAAGCAGGGCGGCCTGGCGCAGCCGGCGGCCTGGCTGGCGTACCTGGCCTATGTTCCGGCCGGGGCGGTGTACGCCGCGCTGCGCCTGGGGACGCTGGGCCGATCGCTGCCCGCGATCCAGGAAGTCATGATCGGCGCCACCGCCACGCAGCGCGTGCTTTATGCCAGCGAAACCCTGCTGCGCTACATCGGCCAACTGGCGGTGCCGTACTGGCTCTGCGCCGAGTACGCCGACTATACGCGGCCGGTCCGCTCAACCTTGGCGGACCCGCTCGTGCTGGCGTCGCTCGTCGCGTGGGCCGTCCTGGCCGTGCTCTGCGTCCTGCTGGCCCGCCGGCGGCAATTCCTGGCGCTCTTCGGCATCGGCTGGTTTTTCGTCACGATTCTGCCGGTCAGCAATCTCGTGCTGCCCATCGGGACCATTCGCGCAGACCGCCTGCTCTACGTGCCGTCGGTGGGCTTCGTGCTGATCCTCGGCTGGTTGCTGGCCATGCTGGTGCGGCGACAACGTGCGACCGGCCTGGCGGTCGCCACGGTGATCCTGGGGCTGTACGGCTGGCGCACCGTGGATCGCAATGCCGACTGGTACAGCCAGGACGCGCTGTGGGTGGTCACCGTCGAGCAGAACCCGGGCAGCGCCGTCGCCTGGCTCGGGATGGGTCACGGGCACAACCTCAAGAACAACTACCAGGACGCCGCGGACGCCTACCGGCGCGCCTGGGAGCTGCGCGACGGCGCGGGGTTCTTCTACGGCGACGCGCACTACAACTACGCCGAGATGCGCAAGCGGCTGGGCGACTGGGGAGAGGCCGAAAAGCACTTCCGGCTCGTCCTGCAGCACTATCCCCGTCACAGCGACGCATTGGTCAACCTAGGCTACCTGCTGCTGCGCGATCCGGCCCGCGGGCAGGAGGCGGTGGAAATCTGCCGGCGCGCCGTAGCCGAGAAGCCGGCCTATTTCGGCGGCTATGCGAACCTGGCGCAGGCCTGCCTGCGCATAGGGGATACGGGCGCAGCGCTGACGGCGGTGAACCAGGCCGTCGCACTCTGCCCGGATGAGACCGAGAGGGCGAAGCTCATGCGCTTGCAGGAAGAAATCCGGCGGCGAACGACAGCGCCGGCGCCGCGCCCGGCTGGGCCTTAACCGGCGCCGCAGCCTGCGAACGCTGCTGGGTTGCCGATCAAGCCCCGGCGGGTGAGCAGGGCTGCGTATCCGGGGCGCGGGTCGGGAAAGGCCCCCTTGGCGGGCAGCTTCCATTTTTCGAACAGCCGCCGGTTATCGCGCGCCCGCGCGTCGGCATCCGACAGCTTCCGCGCATCCCGCAGTTCCTCGTGCCGAACGCAGGCCGCCGGCGTGCTCAGGACGTGCAGCCTCGCGTCGCGCTGCACCTTGAGTGCCAGGTCCGGGTCCCAGCCGCAGAAGTAGTACCTTGTGTCCAGGTAGCCGAGCTGTGCCAGCAGGCTTCGGCGCAAGACGCCGAAGTTGGCGTAGGGCCAGCCGCGAACGTGCAGGACGCCCCAGCGCTGGCCGTTCGCGTCGAATCCGTGCAGCTCGTTCCACGGGTCGTGATGGGTATGGTAGAGCGCGACCATTCCCGCGTCGCGCATGTCGGGGCGCTCGAGCAGCTCCATGGCGGCGTCGTAGGCGCCCGGTGATGGGACGCTGTCGTCGTTCAGCCAGGTGACGTAGCGACCGGTCGCCAGGCGCAGCCCGAGGTCATACGCCCGGCAGCAGCCCGCCCGCGGGGTTTCCACGTGCAGCCGCACGTCCGGCTGCTCGCGCAGCCACTCCCGCGTGCCGTCCGTGCTCCCGCCGTCAACGACGATCAGCTCGTACGGCGGCCGGACGTTCGCGCGAACCGCCCGCACGCAGGCTTCGATCCGGCTGCGGCGCGGGTAGGTCGCGATCACGATGCTCAGCGGGTACGGTTCGCGCGGCAGCTCCACGGCTTTTTCTATCGGCAGCCGGCCCGTGCTTGCCGACTCGGCGGAAGGAGGTAAAATGCTCGGTCTCGCTCAAGCGGAGCGCCTCGGTAGCTCAATTGGCAGAGCAGCTGGCTCTTAACCAGCGGGTTCAAGGTTCAAGTCCTTGCCGAGGCAGTGCTTCACGGCCGCGCTGGCCAGGCTTCGCCCTGGTGCGCGGCCGTTTTCGTCGGGTGATCTCCCGTCCGGACTCATCGCCATCGGCGGGTCGCGCCTAGACTTGTCCGTCGTCCGTTGGCGGGGGTGGGGAGTCGGCGCCTGGGGCCTGCCGGCGCCGCCACGCCTGCAACCACTCGATTTGCCGCCGCAGCTCGGGGGCCGCGTGGTGAAGGTACTGCTGGAGGATGTCGGTGTCCGCTGCCGCGCCCGCATCCGGCGGCTGCTCCGGTCGCGGCTGAGCGCCGCCGTAAAGTTGATGGAACAGCTCCACGAGGGCCTGCGTAATCTCCGGGTGCGAGCTGGGATCCGCCGCCCATTCCCGTGCCCGCCGCAGCGCTTCGGCGTGGCGCTCCTCCGGCGTTGGCTCTGTCATCGTCGTGTCCACTTCATCGCGCGCGAGGCGATGACACCTTCCCCGTCCGTTACCACCGGTTGGTCCCAGCGCGTGAAGTCGATCGCTCGCCGCTACGGGCAGCGGCGCGCCACCCCGTCCCCGGCAGGTGGAGCGCGGGGGTCGCCCGGTGTACGCCGGGAACCTGGAACCGCGCACAGGCAAGACTATCCCCGGTCGTGGCGCTCGCTGTCAATTCCTTTTTCGCGACGTCGCTGCCTTACAGGTCTGACACGTTCCGGCACCGGGCCGCGCAGCGCGACCGCCGCGCGTCGCGTGTGGGACATGTCTGACAAGACGCGGGGGCGACCCGGGCTGCGTCAGCCACCGGTCAGCAGCTCCACGAACGCATCGATGTCGAACGCGTTGACGGCCCCGTCGGCGTTCGCATCCGCCAGCCGCGTAGCGCAGTCGGGATATGCCTCGGCGTAAGCGGCGGCATCCGTGAGGGCCACCACGAAGACGTCAATGTCGAAGACATCCAGGCTCTCGTCGCAGTTCACGTCGCCGCGCTGGTGCGACGCGTGTTCGTACGCTCCCATGTCGACGGTGGGGGTCCCATCGCCGTCGCCGTCCCACACGCGCAGCAGACCGTCCGCGTCGGTCGCGCCCGGCGGGTCGAAGTCAGGCAAGCCGGCATCGATGCAGGCTGATGCGCCGGTCAGATGGAAGTCCTCGAATTCGACGTCGGCGAACCGCGGCAGGGCGGCAATGTTTCCCTCGCCGACCCATCCGCCGCGGACATCGCAATAACGGACAACCGGGTCGCCGGTGACAACGCTGATTTCGTCGGGTGAGCTGCCCCAGAGAATAGAACTGGTCAAGGCGGGACTCGCGCCCCAGTAACAGTACAGGCTGCCGCCCTGGTACGCCCAGTTTCCGTAAAAGGTGCAATTCACAATGACCGCGTCGGCGGCATCGCAAAACAGCCCGCCGCCTTCCCAGGCGGAGTTATTCGTGATCGTGCAGCCGGTCAAGATGGGCTGGCAGTCGCGGCCGTGCAGCGCGCCGCCCTGCACGTCGCCGACGTTCCACGTGAAGACACAGTCGGCGATCTTCGCATCGGCCTCGTGCGCGTACACGCCGCCGCCGTATCCCGCCCAGTTCTCGAACACCAGGCAGCGCGTCAGCGTTGGCACCGCTTCGCGGCAGTAGACGGCCCCACCGAACATCTCGCTGCTGTTCCAGAGAAACAGGCCGTCGACGACCGTTGGATTCGCCTCGGTGCAGTACAGGCCGGCGCCATGCGTCGCCGTATTCTCCACCAGCCAGCACTCCGTCAGCGTCGGGTCGCAGCCTGCGCAGTACACGCCGCCGCCGTAGTCGGCCGCGTTCCCCACGATCCAGCACTGTGCCAGGGTGGGGTTGGCGCCTGCGCAATACACGCCGCCGCCGCAGCGGTCCCCGTCCTCGTTCGGCGTGCCCGTTCCGCCCTGGATCGTGAATCCCTCGAGGACGGAGGCGGGACCCTCGCCGGTCGCGGCCGTTACCGCCGAGGTGTTCTCGTCTACGGCAAAGATGATCGTCGTGGCCGCACCATTGACTCCATAGACATGAAGCGCCTTGCCGAGGAGATCGATGGCCTCGTCGTAGACGCCCGACTCGACGGAAATCTCGTCGCCGTCGGCGGCGGCGTCGATAGCTGCCTGGATCGTCAGCTTGGGGCCGCACAGGTTTCCGTCCCACTTGGCGCACAGTCCGGACCAGGCGTCGTTACCGAGTGCCTGATCCACATAGTAGATTTCCGCGAAAGCGCATGGCAACACGAGCAGTACCAGCAGCAGCGCCCCAGCCTTCATGATGTCTCTCCGACGTGTACCCCGTCCGCCGGGCCCCGCCGCGGTTCCACCCGGTTCCGCCTGGCCGGCACTGCGGACGCAAATATGCGTCCCGCATCATACCATCGGAGCGGGGCATCCGGTACTGGCGCAATCGGAGTTACAGGACTGTGCCCGGCATCGACACCCATTCGGGCGGCCTGCCCACGGGCCCGCATTGGAGTGCCACGTACACGCGGGAAATGTTGCGCAGTCCCGGGCGCGCAATTGCCGCCGCGATGCGGATCACAATGTCAAGGCGGCTCCTGCCGGTTCGCCGCGCGTTCGCGGCGGGTCTGGAGCCTGGCCCGGTTCTCGTCGCGCTGCTCGAGCGTCATGACGGTCACGCGTTGCTTGGTGGAAATATCGACGACCTCGTCGACGGGCTTGCCCGCGCGCTGGCGGGTAGTGCGGAATCGCAGCAGGCCGGAGTGCTGCGCGTAGATCATGACCTGGCTGCCCGCGTCGAAACTCGCCTTGCCGCGGTAATTCAAGTTGACCGGCGTGACCTGCACGTCGTCCTGCGTGAGGGTCGGACCTTGTCCGCGCTCCGCCTCGTACTCGACGTCGACAATACGCCGGCTGGCGGGGTCCTGGTCGTCTTCCGGACCGATGAATTCCACCTGGTACGCGAAGTCGACCGGCCCATAGCGGTCCGGCAGGGTGCGCACCCACCGGTCGCCGACGTGCAGTCGCTGGTAGGCGTGCAGGGCGAAGAACTGTGCCCACAGGAACGACTGGACCTCGTCGGCCAGCACGGCCGCCATCATTTCGATCGTCGCGTCCTGGTTGCCCGCCGACGGAAGTGCTTCGCGAATCGGTTGCAGGCTGGCCAACTGGACGACTCCGTCCGGGTTGACCCGCAGCTCGACGGTCCGACCGGTCGCGGCGGCCAGCGTGGTCGCAGGGCCGCTGGTGGCGGCGCGATCGTCGCTGTCCAGGAACGGCTCGTAACCGTCCTGGCGGGCGGCGCCCGCGAGGCGCTCCAGCGTCAGCAGGATCTGCAATTGCCCCGCCGGGAGGCGCTGCTGCACCTGGTACTTCCAGCCGAGCAGGCAGCGATCCTGCGGCGCCCGCCCGCCCGCCTGCGGGTCGGATGCTTTCACCGTCGGCGACCGCTCCAGGTGCCATTCGACATAGCGCGTCAGGCCCGGCTGGGAGTTCGGCGCCAGCGGCACGGCCCCGCGATCGCAGCTGGGGCATGACCACCATGTAACCGCGACCAGCAGCAGGCGGACGAGTGCGAACGGTGCGCGCATGTACACATCCCCGGCCGAGTTGACCGGCCGGTTCGCATTTCACTCCGCCCGCGCGGCGACCGTCAAGGGCGGGGTCACCCCTGCGTGTTACCGGGTCGTCAGGGTGAATTCAGACGACCGTCATCCGGGCGGCGTATGTTCACGGGGGCGGTGAACTCGCGAGACGTCTCATGCCACGCGCAATCTGGAAGGGTCACATCTCCTTCGGTCTGGTCAATATCCCCGTAGCGCTCTACGCCGCCGAGAGCCCCCGTGAGCTGCGCTTCAACCTCCTGGATGTGCGCAACAAGGCCCGGGTGCGCTACGAACGCGTAAACGAGGAGACCGGCGAGCCCGTGCCCTGGGACCAGATCGTCAAGGCGTACCAGCACGAGGATGAATACGTCCTGTTGTCGGACGAGGATTTCAAGAAGGCGGCCGTCGAGTCGACCCAGACCGTCGAGATCATGGATTTCGTGAAGGCAGACGACATCGGACCGCTCTTTTTCGAGAAGCCGTACTACCTGGCGCCCGGCAAGAAGGGCGAGAAGGGTTACGTGCTGCTGCGCGAAACCCTCGCCCGCACGAAGATGACCGGCGTGGCCAAGGTTGTCATCCATACGCGCCAGCACCTGGCTGCGGTAATGCCGCACGAGAATGCCCTGGTGATGGTCCTGCTGCGCTTCCCCAACGAGCTGCGCGGCCTGGACGACCTCGACCTGCCGGCCGGCGGCGTCAGTGAGCACGGTATCAACGCGCGCGAGCTGGAGATGGCCACCCGGCTCGTGGAGAGCATGACGTCCAAGTGGCGGCCGGAGAAGTACCACGACGAGTATCGCGAGGCGCTGCTGAAGTGGATCGCCCGGAAGGCCGCCGCGGGCGATACCGCGCCGCTGCCGGAAGGCAGTGTGCGCGAACCCGCCGCCCCGGCCACCGTCAACATCATGGACCTGCTGCGCCGCAGCGTCGAGGAAAGCGCGCGCAGCCGCGGCAAGGCCGGCGCAGGCGGCTCACGCAAGAAGGCCCCGTCACGCCGCCGCCGGCGGGCCGGCTAGGCGGGCACCATGGGCCGGGCGCGGCGCGCGCGAACACGGACCGTCCGCCCGCGGGGCAGTCTCAAGGACTACCGGCGCAAGCGCGATTTCCGCGTCACCGCCGAGC
>CAZVRR010000142.1:0-9879 GCA_964629745.1 uncultured Planctomycetales bacterium
GGCGCCTTCTAGCCCGGCGGGGGCATACACCGGCCGTCTCCCGTAGCCCCCGGCGCGCCCGCTCACCCGCGCGCGCCCTACCACCCGCGCGGCCCGCGCGACCCGCGCGGGGTAGCCGATCCACGTGGCGCTGCCGACCCCCGTGGCGCAGCCGATCCACGCGGTGCCGCGGACCCGCGCGGCGCCCGGGATCCCCGGGGCGCCGCTGATCCACGTGGCGCGGCCGACCCGCGCGGCACGAAGGATCCGCGCGGCGCGGGGGACGCGCGCGGCGCAGGCAAATCGCGACAGACCCCCGGCGCCGATACCGGCAGCGCGCGGCCGCGGGAACAGGCGAGGTCGCGGGGCGGCGCGGCGGGCAGCAGCAGCAGCAGCTTCTTCGGCGGCGGCGGCGCGGGAGCGAGTCGGGCCAGCAGCCGCGGGCATGGCAGCATGGGCGGTGGCTTCGGCGGCGGGCGTGGGGGTGGCGGACGACGCCGCTGAGCGGCGTGACGATTCGAATCGGGTGCACCAACGCAGGACAGGAGTGCGCACGTGAACAGAGTTCTGGCGACAGGCGTGTTGCTGACGCTGCTGGGGACCGCCCCGGCCAGCGCTCAATCCCCGGCGTCACAACAAGCGCAACAGGTGTTTCCGACGCCGCGGGCTGCGGTCGACGCGCTGCTCGAGGCCTGCAAGAACAACGACTCAGCGGCGCTGGTGCGCATGCTGGGAGCGCGGTACCGCGAGCAGATCGAGAAGACAGACGATGCGGAGGAGCGCCAGCACCGCCGGGACTTCCACACAAAAGCGCAGGCGCACCTGGCGCTCGACGAGCAGCCGGACAAGGCGGTGCTGGTGGTCGGCCCGGACCACTGGCCGCTGCCGGTGCCGCTGGTCAAGGAAGCCGCGGGCTGGCGCTTCGACACGGAGGCCGGAATCGAGGAGCTCCAGGCGCGGCGCATCGGCGCAAACGAACTCGCCGTCATCGAGGCCTGCTACGAGTTTCCCCGCTTGCAGGCGGACTACGCGGCCGTGGATCGCGACAGCGATGAGGTGCGCGAGTATGCCCAGAAGCTCGCCAGCAGCGACGGGCAGCGCGACGGCCTGTACTGGGAGCGCGACGCCGCATCGAGTGAACGACCGAGCCCGCTGGAGGCGCTGCTGCCGGACTACTTCGCCGACGTGAAGGACAGCAAACCGGGCACGCCGTACATGGGCTATTACTTCCGCATCCTCACGCGCCAGGGGGCCAACCCGCCCGGCGGGGCATATGACTACGTCATCAACGGAAACATGATCGCCGGCTATGCGCTGGTGGCGTGGCCGGCCGACTATCGCACCTCCGGCATCATGACGTTTGTCATCAGTCACCAGGGCAAGCTGCTCGAGAAAGACCTCGGGCCCGACACGGCCAGGCTCGTCGAGGCGCTCGTCGAGTACAGCCCGGATCAGACCTGGGAACCAGTGAAGCCGTAAGCTCATCCCCCGCCGGAAGCGAGACCAGGAGGGACCGCATGGAATGCAAACGGGTCATGACCAGCTTGTCGGTGCTGGCGAGCTCGCTGGCGCTGCTCAGCAGCGCGGCGCCCGTCTTTGCGGAAGACGATCGCCCGAACATCGTCTACATCGTGGCCGATGACCTGGGATGGAAAGATGTCGGATTCCACGGCTCCGACATCAAAACTCCGCATCTAGACAAGCTCGCCGAGGGTGGCGCGCGGTTCGAACAGTTCTACGCACAGCCGATGTGCACGCCGACCCGCGCCTGCCTGATGACGGGACGGTACCCGTTTCGTTATGGGTTGCAGACGGCCGTCATCCTGGGCGGGCACACCTACGGCCTCCCTTCCGACGAGTGGTTGCTGCCCCAGGCGCTCCAGGAAGCCGGTTACCGCACCGCGATCGTCGGCAAGTGGCACCTCGGGCATGCCGACCGGAGCTACTGGCCCCGGCAGCGCGGGTTCGACCACCAGTATGGCCCGCTGATCGGCGAAATCGATTATTTCACGCACGAGTCGAACGGCGTGCGGGACTGGTACCGCAACAACGAGCCGCTCACGGAAGCGGGCTATTCCACCACCTTGATCGGCGACGAGGCCGTCAGGGTCATCCGCGCGCATGACCCCGGCAGCCCGCTGTATCTCTACCTGACGTTCAATGCGCCGCACTCGCCGTACCAGGCGCCAGCGGAGTACGTGGAGCGCTACCAGCACATCGAGGATCCCACGCGTCGCACCTATGCAGGCATGGTCACCGCGCTGGACGACCAGATCGGTCGGGTCGTCGAGGCGCTCGAAGCCAAACAGATGCGCGGCAACACGCTCATCTTCTTCCAGAGCGACAACGGCGGTACGCGCAACGCGATGTTCGCGGGCGAAGTCGACGTGTCGAAAATGAAGATTCCCTGCGACAATGGCCCCTATCGCGAGGGCAAGGGCGCGCTGTACGAGGGCGGGACGCTTGTCGCTTCAATGGCCAACTGGCCCGGTCACATCAAACCCGGCAGCATCGTGCCGGGCATGATTCACGTGGTGGACATGTACCCGACTCTGGCCCGGCTGGCCGGCGCGTCGACCGCAAAGTGCAAGCCGCTCGACGGTCTCGATGTCTGGCCCGTGATCAGCGAAGGCCGCCCGTCGCCACGGACGGAGGTCGTCTATAACCTGGAACCGTTCCGCGCCGGTATTCGTCAGGGTGACTGGAAGCTGGTGTGGCGCACCCCGCTGCCCGCGGCGCTCGAACTCTACAACATCGCTCAAGACCCGTCAGAAAAAGACGACCTGGCGACCGATAACCCAGCGAAAGTCGCCGAGCTGCAGCGGCGCGTCGACGAGCTGGCGGCGGCGATGACCCAGCCGATGTTCCTCCTGACGGAATTCAGTGCCTTGCGCGAGCGGGTACACCTCCCGCCCGCGCTTCCCGGCGAGGAAACCTCGTTTAACGACGAACCGTAAGCACGCATCGGCCGGCCGATCGCTTGAGCGCGGACGGCCTGAAGGGAGTCGCGCAACATGAGACCAACGCAGCCAGTCCTGCCGGTCGCCCTGCTCGCCATGACCGGTGCGGCGGTTTCGCTGGCCCAGGTCACATCCAGTGCCCCCGCAGCGCCGACCACGGCGCCCGCAACGCAGCCCGCTGCGATGCCGTCCCTCATCCAATCGCTGCCCGACTATCGCGGGGATCTCTGGCAGCGCCAGTACCTGACCGGCGACTGGGGCGGGGCCCGGACTGAGCTGGCGGAAGACGGCGTGCTGTTCGATTTCGATCTCACCCAACTGATCCAGGGCAACGCATACGGCGGGAAGGACACGAACAGCGCCTTTCGCTACTCCGGGACGTTCGACTTTACCCTCAAGTTCGATACGGCGCGCATGAAGCTGTGGCCCGGCGGGCTCATCGTGCTGCACGGGGAAACTAAGATCGCGGACAACGTGAATCCCAAGGTCGGTTCACTCATGGCGCCGAACTACCAGGGCCTGCTGCCCGTGCCCGACGATCCCGGGACGACCACGCTCTCCGAGTTTTACTTCATGCAGGCGCTCTCCGAGCAGCTCATCGTAGCCGCCGGCAAGATCGACCTGACCAGCATCGGGGATCAGAATGCCTTCGCCAGCAACCATCGGACGCAGTTCCTGAACACGGCCCTGCGCGTGAATCCGGTCCTGTTCTACGGGGCGCCCTACACGACCATGGCGGCCGGCGTGATCTGCCTCCCGACCAAGTGGCTCCGGGTGTCGACGGTCGTGGCTGACAACGATCCGGACGGCGCCGCCACGATGACCGGCTTCAACACTGCGCTTCACGGTCGCAACTGGGCAACGGTCATGCAGGAATACGAATTCACGTGGAAGCCTCTCGGCCAGACCGGCCACCAGCGGATCGGGTGGTTCTGGACTTCACGCGATTTCCCTGAGTTGGGTGGCGACAGCCGGATTCAATTCCCGCAGGTCATCGGTCCGCGTCTCATCGCCCGCCGGCTGCTTCCGCCCTGGCTGCGATTCCTGCGGGCGGGGAACACGGTGTACAGCATCACGAATCCCGAGACCGCGGCGGACACGTGGGGGCTGTACTACAACTTCGACCAGTTCCTGTGGACCGAAGCGGACGATGAGAACCAGGGCCTGGGCATCTTCGGCCGGTTCGGCTATGGCGGACAGCCGAACCTGTTCGAGCAGTTCTACAGCCTCGGGGTCAGCGGCACGGGCTCCATCCCGACGCGTGACCACGATACCTGGGGCCTCGGCTACTACTGTGCGAACATCAGCGACAACCTCGACCCGCTGTTCAACATGAACTCCGAGCAGGGCGTCGAGCTGTTCTACAACATCGAGGTGACGCCGTGGCTGCACCTCACGCCGGATCTCCAGGTGATCGTCGATCCCGGCGGCGGCTTCGGCGATCGTGATCCGGCCATCGTGTACGGACTGCGGATGCAGATGAAGTTCTAGGCCTGGACAGGCCCCTGAGAGTGCGGATCCATCAGCTTCGTCGGAGGTGCCGAATGCGGTCACTGCATTTCGTCGTCGTGTTCGCCGTGAGCGGCTTGCTGGGTATACCCGGAGGGCGGGCTGAAACGACCGATGGCGCGAAGGTATCCGAAGCGCGCGAATCCAGGCACCGGTCGCATCTCCCCATGCCGAACACGATTCGGCCCGCCCTGATCACTTATGACGCGAAAGACCCGGACAGCAAGTTCCCGCCGATCGGGCAACTCCGCCCACCGCCGGGCGCGCCAAACGTGCTGATCATCCTGATCGATGACGCCGGCTTCGGCTGCGCCAGCACCTTCGGCGGCCCCTGCCAGACGCCCACGCTGGACAGGCTCGCGACGGGCGGGCTGCGCTACAACCGTTTCCATACGACCGCGCTCTGCTCGCCGACGCGGCAGGCCCTGCTGACCGGGCGCAATCACCATTCGTGCGGGATGGGCGGCATCACTGAGACCGCGACCGGGGCACCGGGCTACTGCTCCGTGCTGCCCAACTCCATGTCCCCCCTCGCCCGCACCCTCGTGCTCAACGGTTACTCGACCGCGCAGTTTGGGAAGTGCCACGAAGTTCCGGTCTGGCAGACGAGTCCGGCCGGGCCGTTTGACGCCTGGCCGACCGGCGGCGGCGGCTTCGAGTATTTCTACGGCTTCATCGGCGGCGAGGCGAACCAGTGGTATCCGACGCTGTACGAGGGGACCACGCCCGTCGAACTGAAGCAGACGCCCGAGCAGGGCTATCACCTTCTGGCAGACATGACGGAAAAGGCCATTCGGTGGATCGGCCAGCAGAAGGCGCTCACGCCCGACAAACCCTTCTTCATCTACTTCGCGCCGGGCGCCACGCATGCCCCGCACCACGTGCCCAGGGAGTGGGCGGACAAGTACAAGGGCAAGTTCGACCAGGGCTGGGACAAGCTGCGCGAAGAGACGTTCGCGCGCCAGAAGAAGCTCGGCGTCATCCCCGCCGACTGCCAGCTCACCTCGCGCCCCCAGGAGATTCCGGCGTGGGAGGACATGCCGGACGCAATCAAGCCCGTTCTCCGTCGACAGATGGAGGTGTACGCGGGTTTCCTGGAGTACACCGACCATCACGTCGGCCGGATCGTGCAGATGCTCGAGAAGCTGAACATTCTCGACGACACGCTCATCTACTACGTCGTCGGCGACAACGGCGCCTCCGCCGAAGGTACGCTGCAGGGCGCCTACAACGAGATGGCGAACTTCAACGGGCTGGCCGCCCTGGAGACGCCGGAGTTCCTGATGGCGCGGCTCGACCAGCTCGGCGGGCCGGAGTCGTACAATCACTACGCGGTCGGCTGGGCGCATGCGCTGAACACGCCGTACCAGTGGACCAAGCAAGTCGCGTCGCACTGGGGCGGCACGCGCAACGGGCTCGTCATCTATTGGCCTAAAGGAATCCAGGCCCGCGGCGAGCTGCGTTCGCAGTTCCACCACGTGATCGACGTCGCGCCCACCGTGCTCGAGGCCGCCGGTCTGCCGCAGCCGGAGTCGGTAAACGGCATCCGGCAGGACCCGCTCGAGGGCGTCAGCATGTGCTACTCGTTCGACGACGCGGCAGCCCCCGAGCGCCATGAGACGCAGTACTTCGAGATGTTCGGCAATCGCGGCATTTACCACAAGGGCTGGACCGCCGTAACGAAACATCGGACGCCCTGGATTCTCATGGGCCAGCAGACGGTGCCGCTCGACGAAGACGTCTGGGAGCTGTACAGCGACAAGGATTGGAGCCAGGCGAACGATCTTTCGCAGCAGATGCCCGCGAAACTCCACGAGTTGCAGCGGCTCTGGCTGATCGAGGCGACGCGTTACCGCGTGCTGCCGATCGACGACCGGGTGACCGAGAAGCTCGATCCCGACACCGCCGGCCGGCCGGTACTGGTCAGGGGCCAGACGCAGTTGCTCTTTGGCGGGATGGGACGCCTGAGCGAGAACTGCGTGCTGAACCTTAAGAACAAATCTCACTCCGTCACTGCCGAGATCGACGTACCCGAGGCAGGCGCCGCGGGCGTGATCGTCGCGCAGGGCGCGAACATCGGCGGCTGGAGCCTGTACGCCAAGAGCGGCCGGCTGAAGTACTGCTACAACGTCGCCGGCATACACCACTACTTTGTCGAATCCCCGAGCCCGATCCCGGCCGGCGCGCACCAGGTGCGCATGGAGTTTGCCTATGCCGGCGGCGGCCTCGGCAAGGGCGGCAAAGTGACCCTGTTCATCGATGGAAAGGCTTCCGGCGAAGGCGACCTGCCCATGACGCAGGCTATGATCTTCTCCGCGGACGATGGGTGCGACGTCGGTGAGGACTCCGGCGCTCCCGTCTCCCCCGACTACGGGCCGGTCGGCAACGGCTTCAACGGCGTGGTCAGAGGAGTACAGCTCTCAATCGCGGACGACCCGGCAAACTCGAGCCACCTGGTCTCGCCCGAGGAAGTGCTCCGCGCGGCGCTGGGCCGGCAGTAGGTTCGCCGGCGTGGCACCCTCGGCGGGAACGGTGCACCCGAGCGGGTCACAGTCACCCCCGACCGGTTGCAGATGACGCCGCTGACGAGCTGCGGCGCGAAGTGGCCAGGGAAGGAAGCAGCGGTGAAGTGCGCGGCGCGCCGCCGCGCGAAAGATTGTGCAGCCCATCGGGCACCCCTGCTCGGTGCAGGGCATTCCCCGACGAATCTTCGCAGATTGACCTTGCGGAAGAGGAGAGGCAGATATGGACCCAGGGCGGATGGTGAGAAGGCTGAGCACGGTGGCGGGCATCCTGGCGGTGCTGGTGGCGGGCGTCGCACCGACCTGGGCCCAGGAGAACAAACCCAACATCCTCGTGATCTTTGGCGACGACGTCGGGCAGGCCAACATCAGCACGTTTACCAAGGGGCTGATGGGCTATCGCACGCCGAACATCGACCGGCTCGCCGACGAGGGCATGCTCTTCACCGACTACTACGCGGAGCAGAGCTGCACCGCTGGGCGTTCGTCCTTCATCACGGGGCAATGCGTGTTTCGGACGGGCCTGAGCAAGGTCGGGCTCCCGGCGGCCCCGGTCGGCCTGCACGCGGAAGATCCGACGATCGCCGAACTCTTGAAGCCGCTCAGCTACGCCACGGGCCAGTTCGGGAAGAACCATCTGGGCGACCGCAACGAGTACCTGCCCACCGTACACGGCTTCGATGAATTTTTCGGCAACCTGTACCACCTGAACGCCGAGGAAGAGCCGGAGCACTTCAATTACCCGCCCGAACCGAAGTTCCGCCAGACGTTCGGGCCGCGCGGCGTGCTGCGCTGCACGGCGAGCGAGACGGATGACCCCACCGTGGACCCGCGTTTTGGCCGGGTCGGCCGGCAGAAGATCGAAGACACCGGCCCGCTGACCCGCAAGCGGATGGAGACGATCGATGACGAGACCTCCGCCGCGGCGGCGGACTTCATCGAGCGCCAGGTTCGCGCCGGCAAGCCGTTTTTCTGCTGGTACAACAGCACGCGGATGCACTTCCGCACGCACGTGCGGCCCGAGCACCGCAGCCCGGGCGGGGCCACGGCCCTGACCGAATACGCGGACGGCATGATCGAGCACGATGCCACCGTGGGCCTGTTGCTCAAGAAGCTCGATGAACTGGGCGTCGCGGACAATACGATTGTCATTTACACGACCGACAACGGGCCGCATGCGAACACCTGGCCGGACGGGGCGACCACGCCGTTCCGGAGCGAGAAGAACACGAATTGGGAAGGCGCGTTTCGCGTACCCTGTTTCATCCGCTGGCCGGGCCACATCAAGCCCGCGTCGGTCTCCAACGAAATCGTCAGCGGGTTGGACTGGCTGCCGACCCTGCTCGCCGCCGCTGGCGCTGCCGACGTGAAGGAGAAACTCCTCGCGGGTCATGCCGCTGGCGGCAGGACCTACAAGGTCCACCTCGACGGCTACAACCTCCTGCCCTACCTCACCGGCCGGGAACCGGCCAGCCCACGCCGCGAGTTCCTGTACTTCAGCGACGACTGCGACCTGCTCGCGCTGCGCTACGAGAACTGGAAGTTCGCCTTCGCCATCCAGCGCATGGAGGGTACGCTGGGCGTCTGGGCCGAGCCCTTCACGCGGCTCCGCCTGTCCAGGCTGTTCGACCTGCGCGCCGACCCGTACGAGCGGGCTGACATCACGTCGAATACCTACTATGAATGGCAGTTGGAGCATGCCTTCCTCGTCGTCCCGTCCCAGGCCTACGTCGTCAAGTTCATCGAAACGTTCAAGGAGTTTCCGCCCCGGCAGAAACCGGCGAGTTTCGGCATCGACCAGGCCCTGGAGACCTTGCAGCAGTCCGCGTCCGGGCAATAGGGGGAAGCCGTGAACGCGAACGCGGCACTGAGGTTGACGATCGTGGCGGGGTGGGCGGCGCTGGCATCCGCGGCCGGCGCGGCCGATCCGCTGCCTTCGTGGAACGACGGGCCGGCCAGGCAGGCGATCCTCGACTTCGTCGGCCGAGTCACGACGGAGGGCGCACCGGATTTCGTACCGGTGCCTCAGCGCATCGCGACCTTCGACAACGACGGTACGCTGTGGGCGGAGCAGCCGTTGTACGTCCAACTGCTCTTTGCACTGGACCGCGTAAGGTCCCTCGCGCCGCAACATCCGCAGTGGAAGGACCAGGAACCGTTCGCATCGCTGCTGCGCGGCGACGTGGAGGCCGCTCTGGCCGGCGGCGAGAAAGCCCTCGCCGAAATCCTCATGGTCACGCACGCGGGCATGACCACGGCGGAGTTCGAGCAGCTCGTCACGGACTGGATCGCGACCGCGAAACACCCGCAGACTGGCCGGCCCTACACGGAGATGGTCTACCAGCCGATGCGCGAGCTGCTCGCCTATCTCCGCGCGAACGGATTCAAGACGTTTATCGTGTCCGGGGGCGGCGTCGAGTTCATGCGGCCGTGGGCGGAGCGCGTGTACGGCATCCCGCCCGAGCAGGTCATCGGCAGCAGCATCGCGACAAAATTCGAGCTGCGCGACGGCCGGCCGGTGCTGGTCCGCCTGCCGGAGCTGAATTTCGTCGATGACCAGGCCGGCAAGCCCGTCGGGATCCAGCGCCACATCGGCCGCCGGCCGATCGCCGCGTTCGGAAACTCCGACGGCGACCGGCAAATGCTGGAATGGACCCAGGCCGGCGGCGGCGCCCGGCTGATGCTGCTCGTTCAGCACGACGATGCGGCCCGGGAATGGGCGTACGGGCCGGAATCGAAGATCGGCACGTTCGGCGAGGGGCTGCGGGCGCAGGCGAAATCCAACGACTGGGTCGTGGTGAGCATGAAGGATGACTGGAAGCAGGTCTTTGCGTGGGCTGACGATGCGCGCTGAGCGACGGCGCCTGCGCGACGAGTTTCGCGCACCACTCGCCGTGATGTGCATCGCG
>CAZVRR010000143.1:0-9789 GCA_964629745.1 uncultured Planctomycetales bacterium
CGGGGCCAATCTGGCCCGTGAGAGAGCGAAGAATTGTGGGTAACGACAAGGGCTTGAGCCGGGGGATACCGGGAGCGCCAGCAACCTGCACCTCACATCCAACCAGCCGGCTTCAGCCGGGCTTCTTCAGGGGCGCGGCATTTCGTTCAACCAAAGCCCGGCTGAAGCCGGCTGAAATTCTTGAATTGGGCAGAGGGTTCTGTCGGCTTTGTCCACCCCCGCTTGAAAGCGGGGGCAGCGGCCGGCCTGCTGAAGCAGGCCCCCGGCGCGATGGCACCGCCGGCAGCGGCGAGGTTTGTGAAGGGGTCAGGCGGTAGAGCGGCGACCCGGACCGCTTCGCCGGTTCGCGCATGGCTAACCCCCGGCTCGCGCCGGGGGCTCCGATGTGAGCCGGGCTGCGCGGCACGGGGTGGCTCACAACAGAGCCGGCCGCGCGAGCGGCTGGAATGGGCGACCGCTTCGCCGGTTCGCGCATGGCTGACCCCCGGCTCGCGCCGGGGGCTCCGATGTGAGCCGGGCTGCGCGGCACGGGGTGGCTCACAACAGAGCCGGCCGCGCGAGCGGCTGGAACGGGCGACCGCTGCGCCGGTTCGCGCATGGCTAAACCTCCGGCTCGCGGCGGGGGGGCAGATTGAAAGCGGGGGCAGCGGCCGGCCTGCTGAAGCAGGCCCTCGGTGCGATGGCGCCGCCGGCAGCGGCAAGGTTTGCGGATCGGGTTCAGCTGCGCAGGTGCCGCCAGAGCATCGGGCGTACCTCATCGATGCGCTGGAGGTTCTGGCAGCCGATGAGTCGGATTCAGAGCGCGCGGGGTACTGAGCGGCGGTCCTGGCGAAACTGCTCGGGGAGTAGGTCCGACCGCGGCTCGGCGGATGCGGTTCAGTTCAGGCCGAGACATGCGATGTCGCTGGTCGCTTTCCCACAGACATGCGGGACGCGCCGGGGCCGTGCTGACGCGCCCGCTGACCTTACTTCTTGTGCCGCCCAATCCAAGCGTGGCACGGTCCGCGCAGCGGGCCGTGGTGCAACGACGGCAAGACCGGCGCGCCCGCGATTGCGATGGGCACAGCGCCACGGCACGGGCTCGGCTGCGCCGCGCCCGTACCGTGCCACCCCGAGTGGTGGCGCACGTGCGGGATGGTCTCAACCCAACGGTCGATCGGTGCGCCCGAGCAACGGCGGGGCGGGCTCGGCCCGGTTGGGCGGCGCCACGGCCCGTTGCGCGAACCGTGCCATCCCGGTGCGGCGTGCCATCCCGATGCGACGCGCCTCCCCGGTGCGGGGGGCTCACTCTCCGCCCGCCGGCGGTCGCGAGAAGCTTACAGTGTCGGCCGCCCAGTCATCGGTGCGAAACGAGGACGCGGGCAGGCCTGCGCGATTGGCCAGGTTCGGTTCGTCCGCCGCTCCCCAGGCATACCGCACCGCCACGGGTCTGCTGATCGCATCGCTCGAGACCAGCACGTCGTCGCCATCGATCGTCGCCGTGGCGGGGAGGAACACGCGGTCGGCGCCCGCGATCAGGAAGTGCGTGAGCGGCCCGCCGTCGCGGGATGTCAGTCCGCCGCCGACGTGGTCGAATTGCAGCCGGATCCCGCGGTCCTCCACGACCATCGTCCGGTACAGCGGACCCGAGTACACGAGGTTCGGCCCACCGTATGTCGTGGCGCGGGCCCACAGTGCCAGTCGCCGGCCGACCTCGTCCTTGTGGCCGGGGTGGATATCCCGCGGATTGCCGATGTCCAGCGTGACGGCCATTCCGGTGTGCGGCGTCGTGAGCGCGAGCCGCTGAGCCTCGCGCACCTGGGCGGCTTCCCCCTGGTCGCCCGCGTAGGCATAGGGCGCAATCTGGACGTAATAAAACGGGAAGGCGCCCTGCTCCCACCGGGCACGCCAGTCGGTGATCAGGGCCGGAAACAGCGTGCGGTAGAGCTCCGCGTTGCCGCGGTTGGATTCGCCCTGGTACCAGATCACGCCACGAATGGCGTACGGAACCAGCGGCGCGATCATGCCGCTGAAGAGCGTGGTGGGCGTGTGCGGACCGATCGTGACGAGCGCGGGGCGCGGCGGAAGCTGGCGGGCAGTCGGGCCGACGTGATAACGCCATGAGCCGGCCAGCGAGATGACCTCATCCCCCTCTCGGCCGGTCGTCAGCCGCAACTGCTCCGGCAGGCCGTGCAGGCCGCCCGGCCCGCCCGTGTCCACCGCGCGGACGGCGACGACATTGCGGCCGGGATTGAAGGACGTGGGCGGCAACTCGTACTGGCGGGGCGTGTCCCAGTCGTGTTGCCCATGCAGTCCGCCGACGCGCCGGCCGTTCACGAACGTATCGTCGAAGTCGTCGATGGGACCCAGCTCGAGTGTGAGCGGGTGACCGGTCCACGCCGCGGGGATGTCCACCGCGCTGCGGAACCAGACGACGCCATCGAATTCGCGCAGCGCACCGGCCCAGCTGCCCGGCACGTCCATGCTTTCCCAGGCGGAATCGTCGTAATCGGGACTCGCCCAGTGCTGCGTCTGTGCCAACTCGTCGGCGGCGTCGACCTGCCGCCACCAATCGGCCTGCGCCTTGTCCTGCTCGGCTTCGAGTTGACCGGGGTCGCGGCGCTCTCGTTCCACCAACGCCAGCGGAGCCGCGAAGGCCTGGGCCAGTTCCGGCACGCTGCGGAGCGTCTCTTCGCTCGTCCACGCTTCCGCGGGCGTGCCGCCCCAGTTGCTGCTGATGAGCCCGATGGGCACGCGCAAGTGCTCGTGCAGCTCGCGCCCGAAGAAGTACCCGACGGCGCTGAACGCCGGCAGCGTCTCGGGCGTGCAGACCTGCCAGCGCCCGGCGCAGTCGCTGGCCGGCGCCACGGCGACCACGTTCGGAACCTCGAACAGCCGGATCTGGGGCTGGTCGGCGGCCTGTACAAGCTCCGCAAAGCCGGCGACGCCCGGCCCGACCACCGGGCCGATGGTCCATTCCATGTTCGACTGCCCGCCGCAAATCCAGACCTCGCCGACCAGCACGTCTTCCAGCGTGATGGTGTTTTCGCCGGCGACCGTGATCCGGTACGGACCGCCCGCCCCGGGTGTCGGCACGCGCAGCCGCCATGTGCCTGCGCCGTCGGCGACCGTGCTGACTGTCCCGGCGAGCCACCCGGCCTGCACGCGGACTTTCTCGCTCGGGGCGGCCCAGCCCCACAGCGCAGCATCGGTCTGCTGTTGCAGCACCATTCCGCTCGCGATGACGGCGGGCAGGCGCACCTCGGCCGACGCGCATACGGCGACGAGCGCCGCCAAGGGGATCCAGGCCAGTCGCAATCGAGGGCGAAACGCGTCATCACGCAACATGAGTCCATCTCCCATGCGGGGCTGGTGCGACAATCCTCCGCGCGCAGGTCGCGCCCGCGATCCGCCGATCACCTTATCACGTTTTGCCCAAGATCACCGCTGCCGGCCACCCTACGGGAGTTCCCCGCACCGGTCGGCAGTTTCGGCTTCATCCGCCGGAAGGTATCGTGCGCCGGCGGCAGAAAGCACGCAGCGCGAGATCAGTACGAGCGACATTCATGGAGCGCCGTTCGCCAGAGCGAGAAACGTCCAGCGTGCCGGCCGACGTGCCGGCCGAGGAGATGTACTGCCCCCGTTGCGGCTATAACGTCCGCGGGATTCCCGAAGACCGCTGCCCCGAATGCGGGTTCGGTTTCCAACGTGCGGCGATCCGGTCTCTCGCGATCGCGAATTTTGACTGCCGGCTGACGAACTACCAGCGCACGGTGCTCTATGCGGCGATCTCACTGGCCTGCTCTGTGGTGGGAGCGGCCTCGCTGCTGGACGTCCACTACTTCGCTTTGCTGCTCCGCATCGGAGGCGGGGCCCTGGGCTTTGCGGTATTCCACTCCTTGACTTCCGACGGGAGTATCTTCCCGTCAATCTGGAGAATCCTGGTGGGGGTCGCGATGATCTTGGTCGTCGTGGTCGTCGGATTCTTCTTCCCTGTCGCGTTCTGCATCGCGGCGGCGGTCGCGCTCCTCGTGCCGCTGATCCTGTTCCAGCGCCTGCCAAAGGAACTGCGAGAGGCGCGGCTATCCCAGCCGGACCGCGCGGAGCGCAGGTTGACACGTTGGTGGATCGCCGGATGGGTGGCCACGCTCGTTGCGCTGGTGGCCCTGATCTGGGTGGCCGCGAAGTTCGTCTGAGCGGACATTGATGGGGCCGCGACGGTCGCCGGGGTGGCGTGCCCGGGACAGCAGCCGTCACGCGCCCGGCGCCGCTGCGGGGCGGCGGACCGGCGGTCAAATCGGCAGCGCCGCGGCGCGCGAGGACCCGCGGCGCGGGAATCCGAAACGGGTCCGGCCGCTGGCGGAACGCGGCGAAATCGACCACAATCCCACCCAATTCGGAAACCAACGCCGCCGGCGAGTTCCCGACCGCGCGAGTCGTGGCGGGGAAGGCGGCGGCACCGGCGTAAGACAGGGCCAGGGGGTGTGCACGCGCGCGACGCGCGGCGTTACGGGCCGCGGAGTAGCAGCATGCCCAAGCGGGCGGACATTCGGCGGGTACTCATCATCGGCAGCGGCCCGATCGTGATTGGCCAGGCGTGCGAGTTTGACTACTCCGGCACGCAGGCCTGCCGCGCCCTGCGCGAGGAAGGCGTCGGCGTCGTCCTGATCAACAGCAACCCCGCCACGATCATGACCGACCCCGAGCTGGCCGACCGCACGTATCTCGAGCCGATCACGCCCGCGACGCTCGACGCCGTGCTCGAACTCGAGGCGGCCCGCGGCACGCCGGTGGACTGCGTGCTGCCCACGCTCGGCGGACAGACGGGGCTGAACTGCGCGATGGCCGCGGCGGAAGCGGGCATCCTGGCGCGGCATGGCGTGCGGCTGATCGGGGCGTCGACGGAGGTGATCCGGCGGGCGGAGGACCGCGAGGCCTTCAAGGCGACGGTCACGCGGATCGGCATCGACGTGCCACGTTCGGGCACCGCCAGCAGCAACGACGAGGCGCTGGAGGTGCTGCGGCGCGTCGCCCTGCCGGCGTGCATCCGGCCGGCGTACACGCTGGGCGGTTCGGGCGGTGGCCTGGCGCGGACGCAGGCCGAGTTTGACTACCTGGTGCACGACGGCCTGGCGCAGTCGCCGATCGGGCAGGTGCTCGTCGAGGAGGACCTGACCGGCTGGAAGGAATTCGAGCTGGAGATGATGCGCGACGCCCACGACAACGTGGTGGTCGTCTGCTCGATCGAAAATGTCGACCCGATGGGCGTGCACACGGGCGATTCGATCACGGTCGCCCCGGCCCTCACGCTGTCGGACAAGGAATACCAGCGGATGCGCGACGCGGCGATCGCGATCATGCGCGCCGTGGGCGTGGACACGGGTGGGGCGAACATCCAGTTCGCGGTGAATCCGCGCGACGGGCACATGGTGGTGATCGAGATGAACCCGCGCGTCTCGCGCTCCTCGGCCCTGGCCTCCAAGGCCACCGGGTTTCCGATCGCGAAGATCGCGACCAAGCTCGCGCTGGGCTACACGCTCGACGAGCTGCGCAACGACATCACACGCGTTACCTCTGCCTGCTTTGAGCCGGCGATCGACTACTGCGTCGTGAAGATGCCGCGCTTCGCGTTCGAGAAGTTCCCCGAGGCCGACGAGACGCTCACCACGTCGATGAAGTCGGTCGGCGAGGCGATGGCGATCGGCCGCACGTTCAAGGAAGCGCTGCAAAAGTGCATCCGCTCGATGGAAATCAAGCGGCCCGGCTACGGCCTGCACCCCAACGACCGCTGGTGCGAGGCGCGGCAGGGGGCGGCGTTCGGCGACGAGGATCGCAGCACGGTCTGGATCGATGCGTTCGGCCACGAGACCGAGCCGGACACGCCCGTCTTCGGCGGCACGCTGCTGGGCGAGGCGCCGGCGGACACGCAGGAAGGGTCGTCGCAGCGCTGGCCGATCCCCGAGTCGGTGCTGACCGCCAAGATCAGCACGCCCTGCCAGGGCCGGCTGTACTACATCCGCTACGCGCTGAAGCTCGGCTGGAGCGTGGAGCGCGTGCACGAGCTTTCGCACATCGACCCGTGGTTCCTCGACCAGCTCGCCGAGCTCGTCGCCTTCGAGGAGCGCCTGATGCAGGCGCCGCTCGAGGGGCATGCGCTGCTGCGGCCCGGCGCGGAGCTGATCGACCTGTTCCAGCAGGCCAAGGCCCTGGGCTACAGCGATGCGCAGTTGAGCCACGCCTGGCGCGTCGATGCGGCCACGTTCGCCCGGTTCAAGGCCCACGTGGACCGGCCGAAATTCAAGCTGGTGGACACGTGCGCCGCGGAATTCGAGGCCTACACGCCGTACTACTACTCCACGCACGAACGACCGGTGGCCCACGTCGTGAACAGCCCGCCGGCCGTGGCGGCCCTGCGCGGCCAGGTCGGCGCGCGCGACAAGGCCGCCCTGAGCGCGGCGCTGCGGAACCTCGGCATCCCATCGGCCTACCGCTACCGCGTGCTGGACGATGAGCACGTGCTGGTCGATGCCCACGACGACGAGCTGCGGGTCACGGACCGGCCCAAGGTGGTGATCCTCGGCGGCGGGCCGAACCGCATCGGGCAGGGGATCGAGTTCGACTACTGCTGCGTGCACGCCGCACTGGCGGCGCGCGAGATGGGGTTCGAGACCGTCATGGTGAACTCGAACCCCGAAACGGTCAGCACCGATTACGACATCAGCGACCTGCTGTTCTTCGAGCCGCTCACCCACGAGGACGTGCTCCAGATCTGCGAGCGCCTGAACGGACAGCCGTTCGAGCCGCGCAGCGAGCAGGGCGGCGATGCCGGCCAGCGCGGGTACGTGCGCGGCGTGATCGTGCAGTTCGGCGGGCAGACGCCGCTGAACCTGGCGCAGGGGCTGCACGAGATGGGCGTGCCGATCCTGGGCACGTCGCCGGCGAGCATCCACACCGCGGAGGATCGCGGGCGTTTCCAGCAGGTGCTGCGCGAACTCGGCCTGCGGCAGCCGCCGAACGCGGTGGCCTTCTCGCGCGCCGAGGCCGCCGAGGTGGCCGGAAAGCTGGGCTACCCGGTGCTGGTGCGACCGTCGTACGTGCTGGGCGGACGCGGGATGCAGGTCTGCAACAACGCGGCGGACCTGGACCGTTACATCGACGGCGCGCTGTACGCGACGGACCGCGAGCTGAACATTGACCGGCGGCACCCGATCCTGATCGAGAAATTCCTGCTCGACGCGGTGGAAGTCGACGTCGATGCGATCAGTGACTACGGCTACCCGGGCCGCGACCCGGCGGCGGGGCGCTGTGACATCTGCGGGATCATGGAGCACATCGAGGAGGCCGGCATTCACAGCGGCGACAGTTGCTGCGTGCTGCCGCCGTACTCGCTCTCGCCGGCGCTGGTCGACGAGATCAAGTACCACGTGAAACTGCTGGCGCGGCGACTGGGCGTGTGCGGGCTGATGAATGTGCAACTGGCGATCCAGGGGCGGGTGGTATACCTGATCGAGGTGAACCCGCGCGCCTCGCGGACGATTCCGTTCGTGAGCAAGGCGACGGGCGTCCCCTGGGCCAAGCTCGCGACGAACGTGATGCTGGGCCTCTCGCTCGACGAGGCGCTGGCGCGGCTGGGGATTCGGGATGTCCGGCCGCCGGCACACGTGTCGGTGAAGGTCCCGGTCTTTCCGTTCAAGAAGCTGCGGAGCATCGATTTCGTGCTCGGGCCGGAGATGCGCAGCACGGGCGAGGTGATGGGCATCGACACGTCCTATCCGCTGGCCTTCGCCAAGGCGCTGCTGGCGGCGGGCATCCAGTTGCCGAGCGCCGGCCGCGTGCTGGTGAGCGTGTGCGACGCCGACAAGCCGCGGGTCGTGTCCATCGCGCGCGAACTGCATGAGCTGGGGTTCGAGATCTATTCGACCATCAAGACCAAGCAGACGCTCGAGGCGCATGGCATTCCCGCCACGCTGGTCTCCAAGCACGACGGGCACGGCGCCCCGTTCCTGCTCGACCTGATCCGCGCCCGGCAGCTCGATCTGCTGATCAACACGCCCATTCACACCGGCAGCGCCAGCGAGGAGGGTCGCTGGCGCGTAGCTTCGATCCAGCTCGGCATTCCGCTGATCACGACGCTGGAGGGCGCGCGGGCGGCCGTCGGGGCGATCCGCGCCTCGCGCGCCAACGGCGTGCGGATCGGTGCGCTGCAGGATTACCTGGCACAGGGAGCCCCGGCATGATCGCGAAGCTGGCCCTGGAGGACGGGACGGTTTTCACGGGCGCCGCCTGCGGCGCGCCCGGCACGCGCACCGGCGAGGTCGTCTTCAACACCGCCATGACCGGCTACCAGGAGGTCTTTACCGACCCGTCCTACTGCGGGCAGATCGTCACCATGACGTTCCCGCTGCAGGGCAACTACGGCGTGAACGCGGAAGACTTCGAGTCCGCCCGCCTGTACCTGTCGGGCGTGGTCGTGAAAGAGCTGCCGCGCCGGCCGAGCAACTTCCGCGCGACGGCGGCCCTGCGCGACTTCCTGGCGCGGCACGACGTGGTCGGGCTGGCGGGGGTCGACACGCGGGCGCTGACGCGGCGCATCCGCGTCCACGGGGCGCTGCGTGGAGTCTTGTCGACCGAGATCCACAGCGACGTCGAGCTGGTGCGCCTGGCGCGGGCGGCGCAGCCGATGGCCGGGGCCAACCTGGTCGAGCAGGTGGCGCCGCGCGAGCCCGGGACGTGGTCGCAGTCGCTCGGGCCACTGGCACGGGCCGGGCGGGCGCCCGGCGCGACGGGCTGCCACCTTGTGGCGATCGACTGCGGGATCAAGCACAACATCCTGCGACACCTGGTCGCCAGCGGCTGCCGCGTCAGCACGGCGCCGGCGGGCGCGAGCCCGGCGCAGATCCGCGAACTCCGGCCCGACGGGCTGCTGGTGGGCAATGGTCCCGGCGACCCTGCCGCCGTCGCCGCCACGATCGACACGCTGCGCGAGCTGCTCGGCAGCGTCCCGATGTTCGGCGTATGCCTCGGGCACCAACTGCTGGCGCTGGCCCTGGGCGCGACCACGTACAAGCTGCCGTTCGGGCACCACGGCGCGAACCTGCCCGTCCTGAACCACGGCAGCGGACGCGTGGAGATCACCAGCCAGAACCACGGATTCGCGGTGGATACGCAGTCGCTGGAGCGCGTCGGGGGCACGGTCACGCACGTGAACCTGAATGACCGGAGCCTCGAGGGATTCCTGCACCGCGACCAGCGCGTGCTTGCGGTGCAGTTCCACCCCGAGGCCAGCCCGGGCCCGCACGATGCGTCCTACATGTTCCGGCGGTTCGCCTGCGCGGTGGAAAGCGGCCGGTCCATCGACCTGGAATTGCTGGCGGTGGGCGAGCCGGCCGGCTGCCTTGCGCCGGCGCCCGGGGCACGCCAGTGCGAGCCTGTGCCGTCCGATTCCGGGTGACGAGCAACGCGGGGGACGGGGGAACAACACCCCTCGCCCGGCGGGCGGTAATGGACGCCCTGCTCGTCGATGATGACGTCGCTGGCGAATTCAAAGGGGAATTCGCCCTGCCAGGTTTGTCCCGTGGACGGACAGGTGGCAATCACCCGGAGTGCATGACTGCGGGGAGTGAAGTCGCCGCGCGCGAGCTCGAACTCTTTGAGCTCCCCTGGCGCCAGCCTCACCGTTCCCGACCGGCGCATGTATTGCCAGTTCAGCACGCATTCGTGGGGCAGGGAGTTGTGGACCCGCGTCTCCACCCGGACAGAATAGAAGTAACAGTGGTCTACCGTCAGACATTCCACGAAGCCCGCGAGCAG
>CAZVRR010000144.1:0-9760 GCA_964629745.1 uncultured Planctomycetales bacterium
GGGCCCGGGCCAGCGTGACGATCCCGCATCGAGCGGCGCGCGTGCCCCGGCCGTCGGCGGGCACGCCGCATGCGGTTTCGGGCCAAACAAAAAGAGCCGGGTCGCAGCCGACCCGGCTCGTTTCACGTTCCCGTGTGGTTTTTGCCGATTACGGGCAGGCGGGGCACCCGGCCGTCAGGCACTCGACGAACGGGTCGATGTCGAAGACGTTCAGCACGCCGTCACAGTTGATGTCGCCCGCGAGCACGCTGCACGCCGGATACTGCGTGGCATAGCCCGCCGGGTCCGAAAGCGCCAGCACAAACGGATCAATATCGAACGCATCGACGGCGCCGTCGCAATTCAGGTCGCCGCGCATCAGGCCGACCGTGAACGAGATTGAGGCCGGGCTGTACGCCACCACCGCCTGCACGACCGGCCAGAAGGCGGGCGGTGCCGGAGGCGGCGACATGATCGTCAGCACGTTCGCCAGCCCGTTCTCCAGCGAGTACGTGTACACGCCGCCCGCCGAGGGGGCCGGGAAGCTGCCGGACAACACGATCTGCGATCCGCTCTGGCCGACGCCGGAATTGACATCCACGTCCTCGCCGATGCCCGAGGGGCCCGGCCAGCCGAACGTGTTCTGCCCGCCGCCGATCTGGATCAGGTTCATATGTCCGGCTTCGCCGCGCTGCACCCCGACGTAGCCGCTGGGCGCTCCGCCCTCGCCGGGGTTGCTGATGCCGTCGGGGCGGTTGAAGTTCTGCATCAGCGCGTCGATGCTGCCGACGTCGCCGGGCAGCAGATCAAGGAATGCAGGATTCGTTTCCGCCTGCACGAGGTCAACCGCGACGAGCGCCAGCCCGGCGTTGTCGTCAGCCGAGACGCTGACCTTGACGGTCCAGTCGATCGCGGCGCCCGCCGACACCGTCAGCCCGTTCTTGCTGGATTCGAGCGTCAGCGTAGCCGTCGGCTCCGCCAGCGCGAGACTCGCGGCGACGATAATGACACCCGTTCCGAAAATGCGCAGTGCGTTCATGATGCCAGCTCCATCCCCAATGGACTACTGTGCGACCCGTTCATGTTACCGGCCGGTGCGGGTGCGAACAAGAGATTTCCGCACCGCGGTCAATGGGCGATTTCGACAACGAGTTTGCCGAAATGCCGGCCCGCCTCCATCCGGCGGAGGGCGTCGGGCAACTGCTCCAGCGGGAACTTCTGATCAATTATCGGCATAACCGGGTGCTCGGTGAGAAACGCGACGAGGTTTTCGAAACTCCTGCGGCTGTCGACGAAGATGCCCGCCACGGTCAGCCGGTTCATCAACAGCGGTCCAAGGTTGACCTCGCCTTTCAAACCTGTCAGTGCGCCCAGGAAAGCGATTGTGCCCCCCGCCCGCGTGGCACGCAGCGATGCGTCGAACGTGCCGACCCCGCCGTTCTCCACCGTCAGGTCCGCCCCCCGGCCGGCCGTCAACTCAAGCACCCGCCGATCCCAGTCCGGGCGTGAGCGGTAGTTCACGAGCTCGTCCGCGCCGAGTTGCCGGGCCCGATCCAGCTTCTCGTCGCTGCTGCTCGTGATAATCACCCGCGCGCCCATGCGCTTGGCCAGTTGGAGAACGAACACCGACACCCCGCCCGTTCCGAGGGTCAGCACCGTCTGCCCGGGTTCGATGTGCGTAGCGCTGCGCAGCGTGCTCCACGCCGTCAGCGCCGCGATGGGCAGCGTCGCCGCCTGTGTGAAATCGTAGCCCGCCGGCATCGGGAGGACCGCCTCGGCTGGGAGTACGGCCTGCTCCGCCGCCAGGCCAGGTCCCGGCGTGCCGAGCGTCGAATCGCGGTATTCGCTGCGAACCGGTCCGTCGATCCAGGCCGCGACGAAGTGGGTCATCACCCGATCGCCCGCCTGGACGCGCGTGACGCCCGGCCCCACCGCGGCCACGACCCCCGCCGCATCGCTAAGCGGCACCGCGGGCAGTCGCAGCTTGGGGTTATACCAGCCGTTGATCACCATCACGTCGCGGAAGTTCAGGCTGGTCGCATGGACGTTCAGGAGGATCTCACCCGGGCCTGGTTGCGGCGTGGGGCGGTCTTCGAGCCTGAGATTCTGAAGGCCGAAGGCGGTCAGGACATAGCTGCGCATCGTGATTGCTCCAACGCGTATGAGAACCGTGCCGCCGCGCAGGCTCAGTGCGGCGCCGGGCTGCGGGCTTCGCCGGCCGGCGCCGGCTCGGTCGGGTGCAGTTGCCCGTCGCGCAGCAGCAGCGTGCGGTCGGCGTAGCGTGCGACGCCCGGGTCGTGCGTGACGATCACGAGCGTCTGCCCGTCGCGGTGAAGCCCGCTGAGCAGTTCCATGATCCGCCGGCCCGCCTCCGCGTCGAGGTTCCCGGTCGGCTCGTCCGCCAGCAGGACCGCCGGCCTGTGCACCAGGGCACGCGCGATCGCGACCCGCTGCTGTTCGCCGCCGGAGAGCTCGCTCGGCCGGTGCAGCAGCCGCTCGCCGAGTCCGACGCGCTGGAGGATGGCGCGGGCGTCCGCCAGCGCCGCCTTCTTGGCGCCGCCCCACCAGCGCACCACGGAGGTGCTGACCATGCGCGGCAGCAGCACGTTCTCCAGGACGTTCAGTTCCGGCAACAGATGATAGAACTGGAACACGAAGCCGACGTGATGTCGCCGCAGCCGCAGTTGCCGCGATTCGGCGGGAAAGATGGGCTGGCCGCGGAAGATGACCTGTCCCTGCTGGGGCGTGTCCAAGGCGCCGAGCACGTGCAGCAGCGTGCTCTTGCCGCTGCCGGACTTGCCCATGATCGCGACGAACTCGCCGTCGGCCAGGCGCAGCGAGCAGCCGCGCAGGACGTCGAGCCGGGTGCGGCCCATCACGTAGGCGCGGTGCAGGTTGTCGGCCAGCAGCAGCGGTTCACTCATGCCGGATCGCCTTGACCGGATCCATCGTACCGGCGCGCCAGGCCGCCACCACCGAGCCGCACGTCGACGCCAGGATCGCCGCGACCACGACGAAGAGGCCGTCCCACGGGTTCACCTGGTTGGGAATGCGGTCGAACGAGTAGACCGAGAAGTCCCAGACGCGCCACCTCGGGTTGACCTTGATCAGGAAGTCCTGGATTTCATTGATGTTCCTGACGAACAGCGCGCCCAGCACGGTGCCCAGGATGGCGCCGGTGATGCCCACCGCGGCTCCGTAGATCACGAAGATCAGCGCCACGCCGCTCGATGATCCGCCGATGGCCTTCACGATGCCGATGTCGCGCGTCTTCTGCAGGACGATCATGTAGAGGATGCACAGGATCAGGGCGACGGCGACCAGCGAGATGATCCCAAACAGGATCGTGACGAGGATCCGTTCCTTCTCGACGGGGCCGATGATGTGCGCCTGCGATTGCTGCCAGGTCATGGCTTTGATGTGGCTCACCAGGGCGCGTTCGCTGGGATCCAGGCGAAACCGCGGGTCGTCCAGGTAGGAGTGGTAGCGTTCCGTGAGCCGCTCGCAGACAGCCAGTGCGTCCGCGTCATCGACCAGCTTGATCTGGATCTGTGCCGCGCGCGGGGGGGCCATCTCGCCCGTCGGGTTGCCGTCGGCATCCACGCGCTCGGCGGCGTCCATCTGGAGCAGTTGCTGGAGGAGCTCGAAATCGCAGTACACGTGTTGCGAGTCAATCTCGTAAATGCCCGTGCGCGAATCGTCCGCGTAGCGAAAGCTGCGTTTCACCGGGGTCGGATCCACCTGTCCGGCGATCGAAGTGATCATCAGCGTGACGGCGACGGGTGTGCCGCGGGCATAGTAGCGCGAGTAGCGCCCATCGGGCTCGCGCTTGGCCACCAGGTCGCGACCCAGGATGATGCCGGGCAAGGGGTCACCGACCAGCGCTGGCTCGTCGCCCATCTCGTACTCTCCGGGAACGGGCGGCAGCCCGGCGTCCTGGAGCAGCTTGCTGAGAAGCGATGGCACCTCATCGCTCGGCACCAGGGCTGCGGGAGAACCGGGATCGAGCTCCGCCCGTTGCCGCCGGGCCGCATCGAGGGCCGCCTGGTACTCCGGTGGAAGCAGCGGACGGTAGATCTCGCCTTTCACATTGCCTGACGCATCTCGCGCGACCGCCGGCGGCCCCAGGTAATCCGGACCAGACACCGGCTGCCGCTGTTCCCCAAGCGTGGTGGTGCCCGGATACCACGTCTCGTAGAACAGACTCGCCTTGAACGCGTTCACCTCGTACACATCGTGCAGCCGAATTCCGACCACGCGCGCGTAACTCGACTGCTTGGTCTCGCTGAAATAGAACAGGCCCCACGTATACAGCACCGGCGTCGCCTTCACGACCTCCGGCCACTGGCTGATCTCCGCGATGAACTCGTCGTACAACGGGAACCCGCCGTAGGCGGCGTTGTCGATGATGACGTCCCCCAGCAGGCTCCGCGCCTGCTGCTTCACCATGTCCAGCCAGCCGCCCATCACCGACAGCACGATCAGGACCATGGCGACGCACAGCGTCACCGCGGCGATCGCGAAATACGCGATGCGGCGTTTGCGCAGGTAACGGAGCGTCAGGAAGAGTTTGTACAAAGCGTGTACGTTCGTAGCGCCGCCGGGCGGCGCGCCGGGTCAGGTTCCGGCCACAGCTCGTCCCTCGAGCCGCGGTCGGGACGGGTATACTCTCAGCTATGCGGAACCGCAAGCCGCGGCTCAACGGCTGCGGCCGAACCAACACTTTCGGACAGCCGGCCAGTTGGGCCGCACGCGCGGCACCACACCATGGTGCAAGGCGCACTCCCGTGCGGACAGAAGTACCCACCCTCCGCTGCTATGCCCAGCCGGCGATCTCCACTTCGCGTGCCTGGGCCGCCGCGTGCTCGATCAGCTTGCGCTCGGCACGCGTGAGTTCGATCTCGCGCCGCGCCATGACGATCTGCGCGATGTCGAGCGCCTTCTCCAGGCGATAGTTCGTCATGCCCGTGTCGGTAAGCCATGCGAAGGACGGCACGAACTTGGGTATGGCGGTCTGCGTGAAGATGTTCGCCGCGAGCCCGACCACGCAGCCGGTCGGCAGGATCGTGCCGATGCCGGTCTTGGCGTGGTCGCCGATGATCGATCCGATGAAGTGCTGACCCGACTCCACCCCGACGCCGTTGAGGTACACGCGAATCGTCCCGTAGGTATTCTTCAGATCGCTCGTGATCGTGCCGGCGCCGAGGTTGACCCATTCCGCAATGTAGCTGTGGCCGAGAAAGCCGCCATGTTGCAGGTTGCTGTAGCCGTGCACGATGCTGGCCTCGATCTCGCCGCCGACCTTGCAGACCGGACCGATACTCGCGTTGCGAATCGTCGCGCCCGGCCAGATCTGCGACCTGGGGCCGATGTACGCGGGCCCCTCGACGACCGCGTTCGGCTGGATCACCGCGCCGGCGTCGACGTGGATCGGTCCGCTCTCGGCATCCAGCACCGCCCCGGGCTTGATCGTCGCCCCCCGCGCGACGTGAATCGCGCCCGGGTTCAACAGGTGGGCGCCGGCATAAATGCGGCCCTCGTGCACTCCGCCCGGACCGCACTGGCGTCGCAGCTCGTCGCCGTTGCCGAGCGGCAGGTCCCAGGGATACTGGACCAGGCTGATCGTGTCGGGCGGCGCGGTGCTGCGATACTGCCGGGCCTCGAGCCAGGCGTCCAGCGCACCGTCGACAAGGCAGATTTCCGGGCCCAGCTCGGCCGCGTCCGCCGGCGACAGGTGCGCGACGAGCACGGTCCCATTGCGCCGCCAGCTTGTGCCCACCGGCGGGGCGGCCAGCGTTCCCTTCACGTGAGCCCGCGCATTGAGCCACAACCAGCTCTCGTCTTGATCGGGAGCGTCGAGCCGGTGCCGGTCGCGGACCGCCTCGCGCAGTGCCTCGCGCACCCACAGCCGCGCCAGCGGTCCGCCGGCGTGGGCGCGGACCTTGTCGATCAGGTGGTCAACGCCGCAGCGCAGCTCGAAACAGGCGCGCAGCCACGTCAACGGCAACAGGTTGACGTAGCCGGCGTCCTCGAACAGGCCGACGTTCATGTCCGTACCCACTCTGGGCAGGTGCCCCAGTCCGCTGCCCGCCCCGTCGCCGGTATGCTAGCTCCGCGATACACTCGCGGCCATGGCGATGCCGCGGCGCGCACAGCCGGTCAAGCTGATCGTGGGTCTGCTGAGCGGCGACGCGGACTTGCTGCGCCGGGCGCGCCAGCTCCTGAGTCGCGAGTTCGGCCCGGCGGACCTGGCCAGCGACGTGTGGCCCTTCACGCAGACCGAGTACTACCAGGACGAGATGGGCCCAGGATTGCAGCGGCTGTTGTTGAGCTTCGAGCACCTGGTCATGCCGGAGCGCCTGCCCGAAATCAAGCGCGCGACGAACGATCTCGAGGACCGCATCGCGTCCGAGTGCCTCGACCCGCTTCGTCCGCGACCCGTCAACGTCGACCCCGGCTATCTCACGCTGGCCAAGCTTGTGCTGGCGACGACCAAGGACCGTGACCATCGCCTCTACCTGGGCGACGGCATCTACGGCGAGGTGACGCTGCACTACCGCGGCGATGCGTGGCAGACCTGGCCGTGGACCTACCCGGACTACCGGCAGCCCACGTACCACGAGTTCTTTCTGCGGGTGCGTGAGCGGTACCGCGCTCAATCTGCCGCCGGATCGCAATCGCCACCACCAACCGGGGATCAGTCGTGAGCCGCGCCACGATCCTGGCAGCCTTGGCGGCCTGTGGCGGCGCGGCGCTGCTCGTTTCACTCGTGCTGACACGGCTGGCAATCTCGATCTCACGGCGCATCGGCTTCGTCGACCGGCCGGGGGCACACAAGTCGCACGACGCTCCGACTCCGTACGGCGGCGGCGTGGCGATCTTCCTGGCGGGTTGGCTGCCGGTGGCGCTCGGCGCCCTCGCGGCCGTCTGGCTGTCGCCGGAGTGGGCCGCGGCGCAGTTCGGCGAAGGCGTGCGCCCGTATTGGGGCGGACTGTCCCAGCGCGCTGCATCGGCACTGGCCCTGGCAGGGGGGGCGCTGATCCTGCAAGTTCTCGGGTTGATCGATGATGCCCGGCCGCTGGGCGCTTACTCCAAGCTCGTCATCATCACGCTCGTCAGTCTCGGTGCCGTCCTCATCGGGGGTGTGCGGATCGGCGTGATGTGGGGCCCGCTCATGTCGGCGTGCCTGACGACGGCATGGTTCATCGTGATCATCAACGCCTTCAATTTCCTCGACAACATGGACGGCCTGAGCGCGGGCGTGGCCTGGATCTGCCTGGCCTTCGTGGGCATCTGCGGGCTGATGTCCGGGCAGCTCTTCGTGCCGGCGCTGGCGTGCCTGTTCCTGGGAGCGATCGGCGGGTTCTGGGTCTACAACTTCCCGCCCGCCCGCATCTTCATGGGCGACGCGGGCAGCCTCGTCATCGGCTACATGCTCGCGGTGGTCTCGGCGTTGACGACGTACTACGAGAGCGGAACCGGCGCGCCGCCCTACGCCCTGGCCATGCCGCTCGTCATCCTCGCGATTCCCCTCTATGACTGTTTCAGCGTCGTCACGATCCGGCTGTCGGAGGGCCGCAGCCCGTTTCGCGGCGATCAGCGGCACTTCTCGCATCGGCTCGTCGACCGCGGGCTGACCCGGCGGCAGGCCGTGCTGACGATCTACCTGGCCGCCGCGACCACCGGGCTCGCAGCCACGCTGCTGCCCGGCGCCGACTTGCGCCGCACGCTCACGATTGGCGTGCTCGTGCTCATGGTCCTGGCCATCGTGGCCATTCTTGAATCCCCCCTGCGCAGGAAGACGTGACGTCCCGGCGGGTGCCCAGTGAAGGTACGTCACAAACGGCGCCCGCGGGCGGCGCGAGCAGCGAGTCGGCCGGCGCGGTCAGTCCGTTCGACATGGCACTGTTCCTCGGCCTGCTCGCGATCGTCTCCGTCCGGCCGCTGCTGTCGGAAACGTTTGAGCGGCTTGAGCCCTCGTTCCTGCCGCTGGCCGCCGCGACCACGCATCTCGGCGCTGTTCCGCTCGACACCCTGGCTCTCGTGCTCTCGGGGTTCACGCTCGTACGGATGCGCCGCCGCTGGCGCGAAATCCGCTGGGCCCTGCTGGCGACCGTGCTGCTCCTGGTCGCGGTGATCGTCTCGACATCGGCGGCGGATGAGAAGCGCCCCGCCCTGAACGCGGGAACCAACCTGGTCATTGGCGTGCTGGCCGGCCTGGCCCTGCGCCAGCTCCTGACCGCCGCGTGGATGTCGCGCCTGCTGGTCGCCGCCGTCCTGTCGACCGGCTGCGTCACGGCCGTCGCGTGCTTCACGTGGTGGGCCTACGAATTCGAAGACACGCGCGAGATGTGGCTGGAGCACAAACACGAACTGGCCGCCGCGGGACGCGACCTCGACGATCCGGCCATCGTGAACTACGAGCGGCGCCTCGAGTCGCGCGAAGCGCTGGGCTACCAGTGGCATCCCAACATCACGGGGCAACTGCTCGCCCTGGGGGTGCTCGTGGCGGCCGGGGTCGCCGCCGCCTGGGCCGCCGCGCGGAATGCGGCGGTCCGCGCAGAGCGGCCGGCGGCGCTCGTCGTCATGTTTGCGGCCTGTTTCTTCCTGGCCATGGCGCTGTGGCTTACGGGCAGCATGGGCGCGATCGGCAGTGTGGCCGTGGGACTCGTGCTGCTCGCGGGGATCGGGCTGGCGCGCTGGCGCCTGGCGCGCCGGCCGCGGCGCGCCGTAGCGCTGATCTTGCTGGTGTACGTCGCGATCTGCGCGGCGACGGTTGCACATGGTCTCCGCCACGGCACCCTGCCGCATCCTTCGCTGGCCTTCCGGTGGCAATACTGGACCGCGGGACTGTCTGCGTTTCAGGACGCCCCGCTGACGGGTACAGGCCGCCTGAATTTCTTGCAGGCATACCTGGCGCACAAGCAGCCGTCTGCCACGGAAGAGGTGCGCGACGCGCATGACCTGTGGCTTTCGCTGCTGATTGAGTTAGGACCGCTCGGATTGCTGGCTGGTGCCGCCCTGGTGATCGCCGCGCTGACCGCGGGCGTGAAGCGGATCACTGCGGTGCCGCCCGATTCCGCAGATTCCATCCAGCGCGCTCCCCTGATCCTCGCATTGGCCCTCATGGTGGGCGGCATGCACCTCGTGCTCTCGGCCGGCTTTGGCCACTGGGCCGTGTTCGTGCTGTGGTTCGTGAAAGTGTTCCTGGTATACGTCGTGGGGGTCTTTCTGTTCAGTCGTGTACTCGAAACGTTGCCGGGTGCCGCCTGGCCCTGGGTCGTGGTCGGCATTGTCGCCGCACTGCTGGCCGCCTTGATTCATGCGCTGATCGATTTCACGTTGCTGACGCCGGCCGGCTTGTTTGTGTTTGCGGCGCTCGCCGCGTGCGCCGCTGGCGCAGGCCAGCCGGCAGCGAAACCGCTCCGCGCGCGGCGCGGCGCAGTGGCACTGACGATGCTGACTGTGGCCGGCGTGGCGATCTATCTGTACCTCATGCTTCCCGTGGGACGTACGGATGCGGCGTTGCTGCGGCTGCGCTACCTGGTATCCACATCCGATGCGTTCGAGCCGGCGTGCACGCTGGCCGAAGAAGTTTTGCGCAGCGATCCGCTCGACGCCGCTGCCGCCCGGCAGGCGGCGGGCTACATCGGCGCCGCGGCGGCCCAGGCGAACGTCTCAGCGGGTGAGCGGCCGGCGCTGTTTCAGCGGGCGATCGATATCTCCCGGCGCGCCCTGGAGCGCAACGAGCGCTCCGAAACCGGGCATGCCGGTCTGGCGC
>CAZVRR010000145.1:0-9749 GCA_964629745.1 uncultured Planctomycetales bacterium
TTTTATCGGAATGGCCCTGCGGGATGTGGGTGCGCGCGGCCCCGGGGCCGTGCCGAGTTTCAGGCAATCGGAGCCGTGATGTACGCGACGCGGATGCGGATGGAGTGGAGCGTGGTCGCAGGCCTGGCGTTGTTCGGGACGTGCGGCGGACTGGGCCAGTCGACTGCGCCGGGCAGGCCGCCGGCGGAGAGTCAGCCGGCGGATGACGAGAGCCGGTGGATCCGGAACGTGCGCCAGTTGACGAGCGTGGAGCTGGGCCTGGACCGCGCGGGCGAGGCCTACTTCTCGCCCGACGGCAAGCGTGTCAGCTTCCAGGCGTACCCGGCCGGCAAGACGGATTACCAGATCTATGTGCTCAACGTCGATGGCACGGGGCTGCAAATGGTCAGCACGGGCCAGGGCGCGACGACCTGCTCGTACTGGCATCCGTCGGGCGCGAAACTGATGTTCGCATCCAATCATCTCGACCAGCGCCCGGCCGTCATGCCCGAGCCGGTCAAGGCCGCCGTCGAAAAGAGCGGGTCTAAGCGCTACAACTGGCCGTTTTATCCCGGCATGGACGTGTACGAGTACACGTTCGCCACCAGGGAGCTCAAGCCCGTCATCGCGCACGAGGGCTACGACGCGGAGTGCGCCTACTCGCCCGACGGAAAGCTGATCGTGTTCTGCTCCGATCGCGACGGCGACCAGGAGATTTACATCTGCGGCGCGGACGGCTCGGCGCCCCGGCGGATCACGCACGCGAAGGGCTACGACGGCGGGCCGTTCTTCAGCCCCGACGGCCGGCGCATCGTGTACCGGTCGGACCGTGCCGGCATCGACTCCGGGACCATGCAGATCTTCACGAACAACGTGGAGGGCACGGACGAGCAGGCCATCACGAGCCATGACGTGCTGCACTGGTGTCCGTTCTGGCACCCGTCCGGCAAGTGGCTCATCTTCACGCGCGCCGATCATCGCAGCGGCCCGCCGAACTACGACCTCTACCTGGTCAAGGCAGACGGCGGCGAGATGCACCGCGTGACGAGCGATCCGGCCTTCGACGGGTTGCCCACGTTTTCCGCCGACGGGCGCTACTTGATGTGGACGTCGAAGCGCAATGGCATCACGGCCCCGCAGGTCTTTGTCGCGGAGTTCATCGGGCTGACGCGCACGGGTGATCCGCCCGCCAAGCCGCTGTCGAAGTAGCCGCCGCCACGAGCCGCGCCGCTGACGCCGCTGCGCGGGTTGTGGACGCACGCGGACCGCTTCTACCACGACGGTCGTTTCGAGACGCTGCGCGCGGTGATCGATCACTGCGATGCAACATTCGAGCTGGGTGCGAGCAGGACAAGGTCGACCTCGAGGAGTACTTGAAATCCCTGTGAGTCGCGGCCGAAAACAACGGGACGCAGCCCGGGCTTTCGAGTGAGCTGCGTCCCGTTCCCCAGGCTACGAGCGCCGGAGACGGCGGCCGAGCTTGAGACCGAGCAGGCCGCAGAGCGTGGCCGGCAGATAGCCGAGCACACCCGCGCCGCAGGCGCCCGCGCCGCAGTCGACCGGCCGCACATCCTGGCCGCTGTCGACGACCAGCGCCGGCGCACCGGGGTCGAGAATGCCGCCGTCAGCGGCGAGATCCGCGTCACCGCGGGCGCCGTCCACCAGGTGCAGGATAATCAGGTTGCCCGCGAACTCCGCGCCTGTCGCTCCGTCGAACAGGAACTCGTACCAGTGCGCCGCGGGTTCGTCCGGCGTCGGACCATGCTTCCAGTAGCTGTTGAGCTCTTCGCCGGAGAGCGCGTGCACGATGATCTGCACGTCCGCCGCACCCCCGGGCGCGAGGCCGAGCACGCGGAAGGACAGGAAGCCGGCCGGGAACTCGGCGCCGGCGGGCGTATCCTCGGGCGAGGGGTTTTCGAGGGCGGCCACGGCGGCAAGTTCCATGTCCGGCGGCGCGGCGATCGTCACGTATTCGCCGAAGGTATTCGGCAGCGAGCAGACGTTCGGTTGAAGGCTGTCGGCTACGCCGTCGCCGTTGCCGTCGCCGCCGCCGGGGGCGGCGTCCTCGGTGGCGGCACTGACGCCGTCGGCATCCGTATCGGAACATGCGTCCCCGATGCCGTCCTGGTCGCTGTCGGCCTGATCCGGGTTCGCGGTGTCGATGCAGTTGTCGATGCAGTCCGCGCTGCCATCGCCGTCGCTGTCGTCGTCGGGCACGCCGCAGCCGCACACGCCCGCTTCGACCTTCCCCGGATCGTCGGGGCACTCGTCCGCGCAATCGAAGGCCCCGTCATCGTCGGTATCCACGTCGGGGGTACCGCAGCCGCACACGCCCGGCTCGGTCTTGAAGCGGTCGTGATCGCACTCCTCCTGGCAATCGCGGACGAGGTCGCCATCGGCGTCGGTGTCGAGGAATGCGCAGCCGCAGACGCCCGGTTGGGTCTTGTGCGGATTGGTCGGGCACCCGTCGCAGGCGTTGCCCACGCCGTCCCCGTCCGTGTCGGCCTGGTTCGGATTGAACGTGAACGGGCAGTTGTCGACGGTGGACAGGACGCCGTCCCCGTCGTCGTCGTCGCCGGCGCGCCAGCCGGGCCCGCCGACCGCGGCGATCATGCCGTCCGGCTCGTCGAGGTCGAAGTCGCCGCGCTGCCCGTCGATGTAGTGGAGCGTGATGACGTTGGCGCTGATCTCCGCGCCGGTGCCGTCGGCGAAGTTGAACTCGTACCACGTCGGCGTCTTGTCCCACTCGGTGTACTGGTAGTAGCGCGACGGATACGTCGCACTGGGCAGGTACACGGTCACGTCGACCGACAACACGCCGGGTTCGAGTTCCACGTTGAGGGAATACACGCCCTGCAGGAAGGACACGTCGGCCGGCGGGGGCTCCTCCTCAGTCCATTGCTCCGCCGGAATCCCGTGCACACCGTCGAATTCGGCGATGTCGTGCGGCACGGTGAAAGTCACGTAGCCCGCGCCGTCCACCTGCGGAAGTGACGCGACACAATCCTGGAGCCAGTCGGGTTCGCCATCGCCGTCGCCGTCGTACTCCTGATCGTCGCCGCCGGGCCCCTGCTCCCTGGTGTTCGAGACGCCGTCACCGTCTTCGTCGCGGAACACCGTGCCCTCGAGCGTCACGACGAACGGGTTTTCGTCCGGGTCGTTCGACGGGATCTCGAAGTTGCTCGCCAGCGTGCCGAAGTCGTCTTCGCCGGGCGAGAATCTCACGTCGAGCGTGCAGGTCTCCCCGGTGGCCAGCGTTACGCCGGAGCAGCCATCCGTTTCCATCACAAACGGATCCACGGGCGGCAGGATGGCGCCGAGCACGAGTGGTTCGTTGCCCACGTTTCGGAGCACGAACGGCCGGACCCACCCCGAGCCCGGCTCGACTTCGCCAAAGTCGAAGTGCGCCGGCAGGACACTGAGGGCCGGTCCATCCTCCGGGATGACGAAGCTGGCCGTCACCGTGCGGTCCGCGGTCAGCGGGAACGTATAGGTCTGGCTTTCGACCTCGCCCCCGTCCCACCCGAGAAAGATGCCGCTCAGGTCGTCTGACGCCGTCAGCGTGATGCTGCTGCCAACGAGGTACTCCTGGACACATGTGGCGGTGCAGACCATCCCCGGTCCGGTCACCGTCCCGGAGGGGGTCGGATCGACGATCACGGTCAACGTCCACAGGCTTTCCGTACCCGGACCGTATTCCACGGCCCCCATATCGACGGTCGCGGTACCCGCACCGTCGCTGTCGGCCACGCGTGCCCGCCCGAAGAGGTCGACCGGCAGCGTCTCCAGCGCGTCTCCGTCGCGGTCGAGGTCTGCCGCGTCGGGCGGCAGCACGGTGTTGTCCCCCGCATCCGTGCACGGCGAGCAGGGCTGGATACGAAAATCCGGGTCTTCCAGCGGGCGTTTGAAGCAGGGATCCAGGTCGATGTTCCCGGTTCCGGCGTAGCCGCCGCATACATCGCTGTAGCTCACGTTCACGGTGGCCAGGCTGTAGCGGCCGATTTCGGAGGGGGCACCGACGGCCGTGTTGCCCCAGAAGATCGAGTTGGAGATCTGGGTGACGCCGCTCCAGTAGGCGTGGAATCCGCCCCCCGCGCCGGCCTCGCTCGCATGATTCAAGGTCAAGGTGCAGTTGATGATCGAGCCGCCGCCCCAGAACGCCACGCCGCCGCCGGCCCACGCGTCGTTCGCGTAGGCCAGGCAGTTCACGGCGACGGTTCCGGTATTGCTGGCCTCGAGGCCGCCGCCGTAGTTCGCGGCGCTGTTGTGATGGAACGTGCAGTTCATCACGAGCGCGCTGGGACAGCTCGCGCCGACCGACACTCCGCCGCCCCAATAGGCATAGCCATACTCGAAGACGCAGTTGGCGATGACGACGGTGGCCGGGGAGTTCACGCGCACCCCCGCGCCGGCGGCATGGTCGCCACTTGCCATCGCGAAGCCGCCGCGGACGGTGAACCCGTCAATGACGACCGCGCCGCCGGCCGCGGTGACGTAGAACCCGTGGCCGTTACCGGACCAGGGGCACTCGATCGTCGTGATGTGGGAGGGATGGCGCTGTGCGCGCTCGGTTTCCACACCCGTGAAGCCGCCGTAGATGCCCACGCTCTTGTTCACCGGAATGTAGTAATAGGACCCGCTGGTCGGCGGGGTGTAGGTGGTGGCACGTACCCAGATCTCGTCGCCGTCGGCAGCCTGGGCGAGCGCCCCCTGGATGGTGAGCAGGGCATCCGTATCCCAGCTTGAGCCCGCGTGGCTGTCATCCCCGCCGTAGCCATCGACACGCAGCACTGCCGCCGGGGCGGCGGCGGCCAGCCACAATGACAACACCGGTGCGACGCGTACGCGGCGCCCCCAGACCTGACTCGCAGTTATCTGACGGGACCTCATGGTAATACCTCTCTACGCCTGCCAAGACCGTGTCGGCGGGCGACTCACAGGCGTCCGCTGCCCGCCATCGTGAATACACATCCCGGTCCCCGCCTCTCACAGGCAAAAATCGCCGATGATCCGTGTGAGGTCCGGTCCGCGCGCGGGTAAGCGCAGTGGAGGAACCCGTGCCGGGAAACGGACCTGTCGCAGCCGTCCGTGTCGCGGTGTGCCGCAGTAGAATGGGGTGCACCGGAGCAGATCGCGCGTATGGACACCACCCGGCCGAGTCTTCTGCTGCGCATCCGCGATCGCGACGACGTGGCCGCCTGGTCCACGTTCGACGCGATCTACCGCCCGCTGCTGGTGCGCTACGCCCACAATTGCGGCCTGCACCCGGCGGATGCGGAAGACGTGGCCCAGCAGTGCCTGGCGGTGATCTCCGACAAGATTGCCGAGTTCACCTATGAGCCGCAGCGGGGCCGGTTCAAGAGCTGGCTGCGCACGCTCGTCGGCAACCGCGTGCGCAACTGGGCCCGCGGGCGCCACGAGCAACAGGGCGGTACGGGCACGTTTGCCATCCCTTCCGAGCGCGAACCGGCGCCGGACGAGGCGTTCGACCGCATCTGGCAGGAGGAACACCTGTGGCATTGCCTGCGCGAGCTGCGCGCGGAGGTAGAGAACACGACCTACCAGGCCTTCGCGCAGTACGTGCTCGAGCAGCGACCCCTGGCGGAGGTGTGTGCGGCGCTGCACCTGACCGCGAACAACGTGTACACGATCAAGTGGCGGCTGACGCAGCGCGTGGCCGCCAAGATGCGTGAGCTGGTCGATGGCTTCGAATGACACGCGCCCGCAGGTCTGCCCCACCGACGCGGAGTTCCACGCCTTCCACGCCGACGAGCTGAGCGCCGCGCAGGCCGCGGCCCTCACGGCGCACCTCGCGGAATGCAGCGCGTGTGCCGTCCGCGACGCCCGGCTGCTCGGCGAGCACGAGACCTGGATCGCGCGCCTGCGCCGGGCCGGGCCGCCGCCTGACTTGCCGGCTTCGGGACCGGCCCCGGCGCCGCCGCTGGCGCGCGACGCGATCGCCGGCTACGAGGTCCTGGCCGAGCTGAGTCGGGGCGGGCAGGGCGTCGTGTACCGGGCGCTCCAGAAATCCACGCGCCGCGAGGTGGCGCTGAAGGTTCTGCGCGAGGGGGTCGCCGCGGGGGCCACCACCCGCCGACGCTTCGAGCGCGAGATCGAGCTCGTCGCGGGCCTCGATCACCCGCACATCGTGAAAGTGTTTGACTCGGGTACGACGGCGGACGGCCGGCGTTACCTCGTGATGGACTTCGTGCACGGGCGCCGGCTGGATCGGTGGCTGGCGGAATCGAACCCGCCCTGCGCGGCGCGCCTGCGGCTGTTCTGCCAGCTCTGCGCTGCCGTCAACCACGCGCACCAGCGCGGGGTCCTGCACCGCGACCTGAAGCCCTCGAACGTCCTGGTGGGCGATGACGGCACGCCGCGCGTCCTCGACTTCGGCCTGGCACGCCCGCTCTGCGAGGCAGGCGACCCGACTGTGACCCTGACGGGGCAGGTCGCCGGCACGCTGGCGTACCTGTCGCCGGAACAGGCGCGCGGCCTGCCGGACGCGGCCGAGGTGCGCAGCGACGTCTACGCGCTCGGCGTGATCTTATACGAAATGGTGAGCGGGAGTTTTCCCTACCCGGTGGCCGGCGACACATTCGAGGTGCTCCGGCAGATCGCCGACACCCCGCCGGCCCGGCCCCGGCACACCGTTCACCACGCGCCGGTCGACGATGAGCTCGAAACGATCATGCTCAAAGCACTGGCCAAGGATCGCGCGCGGCGCTACCAGACGGCGGGTGACCTGGCCGACGAAGTGGCGCGCTATCTCGCGGGCGAGCCGATCGCCGCAAAGCGCGACAGCCATCTGTACTTGCTCCGCAAAGCACTGCACCGGTATCGCCTGGCGGTGACCATGAGTGCCGCGGTGGCGGTCCTGATCGCCGTCGCCGCCCTCGCGCTGGGCATCATGGCGCGACAGCAGGCCCGGCTGCGCGCGGTGGCCGAGCAGAATGCCACTGCCGCCGAGCGCCGTTTCGAGCAGGTCCGCGACCTGGCGCGCTTCTTTGTGCTCGAGTTCGACGAGCAGATCCGACATCTGCCGGGGGCGGCGCCGGCGCGGCGGGTGCTCGTCGAAAAGGGCCTGGCCTACCTGGACAGCCTCGCGCGCGAGGCCGGCGCGCACCCCGCCGTGCAGCTCGAACTGGCCGCGGCGTATATGACGATCGGCGACGTGCAAGGCGACCTGGCATCGGCGAGCCTCGGCGATGTGAAGGGAGCGCTGGCCAGTTACACCAAGGCCCGCGCGATCTTCGATAGCCTTGAGCGCCCGCCGGTGGGTACGGTGATGCTCAATCGCCTGAAGATGGGGGATGCCCTCGCAAACCTGGGCGATGCCCAGGCGGCGCTGGCGGAATACCGCGCCGTGCTGGCGTGGGCGGAGCACGACGACGGGGTGACGGAGCCGCCCGTGCGGCGCGGGCAGCTCGCCAGCGCGCACCAGCGGATCGGCGGACTGCTGCTGGCCACGCAGCAATGGCCTGAGGCGCAGGCACACCTCGAGCAGTACCTCGAGATGTCACGGGAAGACGCCGGCGCGCGGGCCGACGATCCGTGGGCCTGGCGCCCCGTCGGCGTGGCGCTCACGAAGCTGGCAAACCTGCACTATGCGCGCCGGGAGCTGGCGGCGGCCGAAGCGAATTACCGCGAGTTTCTGGCGGGTTCGGAGCGCCTGCGTGCCGCGAACCCCGACAACATCGTGGCCCGGCGCGACGTGGCGATCGCGCAGCAGTGGCTCGGAATCCTCGCCGCCGATCAAGGGCAGGCCGACGCGGCGCTGGCCGCCTTCACCGCCTCGGACGTGGAGTTCGAAGCGCTGTTGCGCGACGACCCGCAGGACCTGGCCGCACCGCAACAACTGGCGACCAACGCCTCCAAGCGCGGCGAGCTGCACCTGGCCGCCGGGCGCTGGGCGGACGCCGGCGCCGACTTCGCCCGCTCCGCGCGCCTGGTCGAGTCGCTCGCGGCCCGCCAGCCGGACCGGCCCGAGGTGCTGCGCCTGCTGGGCGTCGCGCGGTACAAGCTGGCTGAGCTGGAGCGGACGCGGGCGCGACGGCCGGAACAGGACGCGGCGGAGCAGATCGCCGCCTGGACGGCAGCGCGCGAGTGGCTGTCCCGGGCCCGCGAGGTGTTCGTCGATATGCAGGCACGCGGCGTTCTCGGCGCGGCGGATGCCGGCGTGCCCGACGAGCTGGCGGGCGAGATCGCCGAATGTGAGTCCGCGTTGGCGCGCCTGCAGGGCTACCCCTAGCCGAGGCGCCCGGTGACGCGGCCGTGCGGCGCGGCCCGCGCCTACAATCCCGCACGCGGCGGGGAGACCGGCGCCATGCGAATCGATCTCGAAGTCTTCCTCTGGGGATGGCTGCCGCTGGCACTCGCAATCGCCGAACTGATCGCGTCGCTCACGTGTGTGTTCCGTCGGTTCGGGCTCGTACAGGTGCTGCTGGCATTGCCGGTCGTCGTGGGAGCCGGCGGCGCGGCGTACATCCTCGCTTACATGATCCTGTTCCCGAGCTGGCCGACCGGCGTGCCGCACATCGCCGTCGTGCTGCTGCTCCCGGTAGTAGTGGCGCAGATCGTTCTGGCTCGGCGTCCGCGCAGCTGAGCGGCCCCAGACGCGGGGAGCTGACAAAGTCGTAATCCATCGTCATACTGCCCGCGATCACGGTCTCCGGCGGCCCGTCCCATCCGGCACGCCGCGGGAAGCAGCACGCTGATTGGCACCACGTGGAGGAGAGCATGAATCTGAAGGAAGAGCGATACAGCAAGTACGCCCTGGTGCGGGAGATGATGGAGACGGTAGACGTCGTCGCCCGCTTCGACCCGCACCAGATGGCGCAGGTCGCCCGCGAGATCAAGGGCGTCGGGCGGCTGCTGCTGACGGGCGAGGGTTCGAGTCGCATCCTGCCCGCCAAGAATGCCATCCGCACGGCGCTGAACTGGGGCTTGAATCTCCAGGTCGTGACGGACGGTTCGCGGCAGGCCGCGGGATACGACCTCTCGAAGTTCGCCGTCTTCTGCGCGTCCAACTCGGGCCGCACCAAGGAGGTCGTCCTGCTGGCGAAGAAGCTGAGCGAAGCCGGTAACCCGCATCGCTATGGCCTGACCGCCAACCAGGGCACGCTGCTGCACGAAGCGGTCAAGCACACGTTCGTCCTGACGTGCGGCTGGGAGCAGGCGGTCGCCGCAACGAAGAGCGTGGTCGAGCAGGCGCTGTTCTACCGATCCCTGCTGTGCCACGTCGCCGGCCGCAATCCGGGCGCGGACCTCGAGGGCCTGGCCGCAAAAATCCGGCAGGCCCTGACACAGGCGATCGACCCGCAGCTCGTGCGGCTCGCGACGCGCGCCACCACGATCTACTTCGCCGGCTACAACGACGGCGTGGCCGAGGAGCTCACGCTCAAGACCAACGAGATCACGCGCCGCAAGTCGGACTTTCTCGAGGGCACCTACGCCGTGCACGGGATCGAAGAGGTGATGGACCCGCACGACGTGGTGTTCGTGGTCGACCCGATCCAGGAGGAGATCGAGAAGTTCCAGGAGGTGCTGGTGCGCGGCGTCGGGCTCACGGTGGTGGCGATCGCCGACCGGCCCACGCCGTTCCCGACGATCCAGGTGCCCGCCGCCGGCGAGCTGGCGCCGCTGGTATACCTCTGCGCTGGCTGGAACCTGCTGGTGGAGATCGGGCTGGCCCTGGGGATCAACCTTGACAAGCCGGAGCGGGCACGTAAGGTCGGCAACGAACTGATCCTGTAACACACCGCGCAACG
>CAZVRR010000146.1:0-9670 GCA_964629745.1 uncultured Planctomycetales bacterium
GTCAGACGCGGCGCGCGGCGCTGCGGCGGCGTGGGCTGGGAGCCGGGCCCGGTGGGCCGCGCGCGGTTCATGGCTTACCGACTCAACGTGACGAGGTCGACCGGCTCGGCCGTTCCCTCGAGAAAGCGGCGCACGTGATCTTCGCGGCTCTGCGCGAGGTCCGCCGGCGTGCCGTCCGCGATGAAGCGCCCGTTGTACAACAGGAGCAGTCGGTCGCCGACGTGGGCGGCCGACTTCAGGTCATGCGTCACGACGATGCTCGTGACCTGCACTTTTTCCTGGAGCTGCCGGATCAGGCGGTTGATCACGTCGGAACGCTGCGGGTCCAGGCCGGCGGTCGGCTCGTCGTAGAGGATGACCTTCGGCGGCGGTTCCAGCGCGATCGCCCGGGCCACCGCCACGCGCTTCTTCTCGCCGCCCGACAGGTCGGCGGGTCGCTTGTTTTCGAATCCCGCCAGCCCGACCAGTTCGAGGCAGCGGCTGGCGAGCGCGGCGACCGCGTCGCGATTCACGCGCCCCCGGCTCTTCTGGATCATCGGAAACGCGACGTTCTGCGCCACGCTCATGGAATCAAACAGCGCGTTGAGCTGGAACACGAAGGCAACCTGCTGGCGGATCGGGACGAGCTGGCGCTCCGACAGGCGGTCGATGCGCTGGCCTTCGTAGTACACCTCCCCCTGGTCCGGCCGCAGCAGGCCGACAATGTGCTTGAGCAGCACGCTCTTGCCGGTCCCCGAGCGTCCCATGATCACGGTCGACTTGCCGCGCGCCACGGTCAGGTCCACCTCGTTGAGCACGACCTGCAAGCCGAAGGACTTGCTCACGCGGCGCAGCTCGATGATCGGCGGCGACTCGCCCATTTGCGGCCCCTAGAACAGCGACCGCGCGCCGTACCACAGGGCATACACCCCGTTCAGGACGAAGTTCAGGAAGAAGTCGAGCATCAGGATGCAGATGAAGCTGGCGACGAACGCATCGGTGCAGGCGCGTCCCACGCCCTCGGCCCCGGGGCGGCAATGGAAGCCGGCATAGCAACTGATGCACCCGATGGCTCCGCCGAAGAAGAACGACTTGATCATGCCGGTGCCGAGGTCCCAGAGCTCGACGATCTCCGCCGTGTAGCGCCAGAAGAGCTCGCCGTCGCCGCCGTACACGCCCGCGTAGACGCCCCACGCGCCCAGCGCGCCGGCCAGGTCGGCGTAGATGGTGAGCAGGGGGGTCAGCAACAGGCACGCCAGGAAGCGCGGCGTGGCGAGGAAGTGGATCGGGTCCGCGCCCATCGAGCGCAGTGCCAGGAGCTGCTCGGTGACGTTCATGGTTCCGAGCTCGGCGGTCAGGGCGCCGCCGACGCGCCCGGCCAGCATGACGCCGGCCAGCACGGGCCCCAGTTCGGAGGCCACCGAGATGTTCACGATCGCGCCGAGCCGGTCCGCGATGCCCGCCGCGTCGAACTGCGGCCAGCCCTGCACCACGAGGACCATGCCGACGAACATGCCGGTCAGCACCACGACCGGTACGGAGCGCGTGCCGATCGCGAAGGCCTGCGGCAGGAGCTGCCGCCAGCCGCCGCGCGTGGCGAGGTCGACCGGGACGTAGGAAACGGTGTTGGCGCTGAACACCCAGAACCGCCCGAAGGCGTCCAGCATCCGCACGACCCGGCCGCCCAGGTCGCTGACGAATCGAATGGCGAAATTCGGCTGCCCCATGGCTCTCCGACGCTGTCTGCCGCGCCCAGTGCTCCAGGGTCGGCGGGCAGTGTAACGGCTGGCGATGTGCGGCTCCAGAGCGCGGCGGCCGCGGATGCCGGGATCGCCTTTCTCGACGCCTCACGCCGGCCCGGGATATACTGGTAACGGACCGCCCCGGCAGGAGGCCGGGTGCAACGCTCAGGGATGACTCGATGCCCCGCTCGGAAGAGCGTAAGAACGTGCTGCGCTTCTGCCTGACCCTGGTCGGGCTCGCGGCGTGCGCGTTCGGGTGGCTGAGCCTCTTCACGTTCCATCCGGCGGACCCGCCCTCCGACAACGTGTGGGTTATGCCGCGTCCCGCGCAAGTCGCGGTCGAGCCCGGCGTCGCGGCCGAGCCGCGCTTGCAGAACGGGGGCGGTGCACTCGGGGCGTTCCTGGCGTACCAGCTCTTCTATTACCTGGGGATCGGCGCCTACACCCTCATGGCCCTGCTGACCTGCGTGGTGCTCGCATGGGGCCGCGGCCTGCTCACGACGGACCTGTGGATGCGGCTGGTGGGCCTGCTCCTCGTGGTCACCGTGACCGCCGGCTGGGGTACGCTGCTCATCGCGCCCAGCACCGAATACCCCATGACCGGGCCGGGGGGCGTACTCGGGTCGGCGGCGGCGTACTACGCCGTGCTCTACCTGAAGCGCGGCGGAACCCACATCGTCTTCGCCAGCGCTGCGCTGGTCGGGCTCATGCTCGCGGCGGACGACCTGATCGCCCGCGCCTTGCTCGGCGCGCGCTGGACCGGCCGCCACTCGATTCCCGTGCTCGCCCGCGGGGGCGCGGCCGTCGCGGGGATTGCGACGGGCGTCGCGACCGGCGTCGCCACTATCTCCAACCGGCTGGGGCATAATGGACAATCTCGACCGGCGGCAGCCGAGGACGACGAGGACGATCCGCCGGCGGTGGCGACCGGACCCGCTGCTCTCCCGCGGCCCGCGAAGCGCGAGTCGCTGGCCATTCCGCCGCGCGCGGCGCTCCCTGCCGCACGCCCCATCGCCGAGGACGCCGACGCCGACGATCCGGTAGCGGAGTCGCCGCCGCGGCCCGCAAAAACTTCCGCTCCACCCCCCGAACCGGCGCCCCCGGCGGCCCCGACTGCTGCACCTGCGCCCCGGCCGGTGTCCGTGCGCGAACCGCCGCCGCCCAAGCCGCCGGTCGCGAAGCCCTCGCGCCCGGCGATGCAACCGGCGCCGGCGACCGACTACCGGCTGCCGCCGCTGAGCCTGCTGGAGACGGCCCCGCCGCTCGACAAGGAATCCATCGAGCTCCTATGCCGCGAGAAAGCCTACATTCTCGAGCAGACGCTCAACGAGTTCCGGCTCGAAGTCCAGGTGGTGGCGATCGAAACCGGCCCGGTGATCACGGTTTTCGAGCTGAAGCTCGCCCCGGGCATCAAGGTCAGCCAGATTGCGTCGCTGGCCAACGACATGGCCCGCGCGTTGAAAGCGCCGGCGGTGCGCGTCGTGGCGCCGCTGCCGGGCAAGAACACGATCGGCATCGAAGTACCGAACATCGACAAGGAGAAGGTGCGACTGCGTGACGTGCTCGAGTCGTTCGGGCGCCGCGCGGAAGGGCATGCCATTCCGCTGTACCTGGGCAAGGATGCCTCCGGCCAGCCGCTGGTCAGCGACCTGGCCCGCATGCCGCACCTGCTCATCGCGGGCACGACCGGCAGCGGCAAGAGCGTCTGCGTGTCCAGCATCATCATGTCGATCCTGATGACGCGCACGCCCGACGAGGTGCAGCTCATTCTCGTCGATCCCAAGGTGGTCGAGCTGGCGATGTACAAGGACATCCCCCACCTGATGTGCCCGATCGTGACGGAAATGCCCAAGGCCGAGGCGATCCTCGACTGGGCCGCCACGAAGATGGACGAACGCTACGCGCTGCTGGCCGAGGCGGGCGTGAAGGACCTGCGCGGCTACAACCGCCTGGGGCGCGCCGAACTCCAGTTGCGTCTCAAGGCGGACGACCAGGAGATGGACCGCATCCCGGTCTATCTGCCGCACCTGATTATCATGATCGACGAGCTGGCCGACCTGATGATGACGTCGGCCAAGGAAGTCGAGTTTTACCTCTGCCGGCTGGCGCAGAAGAGCCGCGCGGTGGGCATCCACCTGATCGTCTCCACGCAGCGGCCGCAAGCCAACGTCGTCACCGGCCTGATCAAGTCGAACCTGCCGTGCCGCATCGCCTTTCGCGTCGCGTCGCGGCTCGATTCGCGCATCGTGCTGGATCAGAACGGCGGCGAGGTCCTGATGGGACAGGGCGACATGCTGTTCCTCCCGCCGGGGTCATCCAAGCTGATGCGGGCCCAGGGCACGTTTGTCGCCGATGACGAGCTCAAGGCCGTCGTCCGGCACTGCCGGGAGCAGCGCGGCCAGACGTTCCATCCCGAGCTGACGCGCATGCCCGGCGCCGATACCGGTGACACGGGCGAACGCGACGAGCTGTTCGACCAGGCCGTGGACATGATGATCGAGTCGGGGCGCGGCTCGGTGAGCCTGTTGCAGCGCCGACTCATGATCGGTTACGGCCGCGCGTCGCGCCTGGTTGACCAGATGTATGCCGCCGGCATCGTCGGCGAGTACAAGGGCAGCCAGGCGCGCGAGGTGATCGTCACCAAGGACGAGTGGGAGGCGATCAAAGCGCAGCGCAACCGCGAGGAAGCCGAGGAACAAAGCGGCTCGCCCATGCCGTGACGGGCGCTACCGGCGCCGAACTGCCCACAGCACGATCGCGAGGATTGCCAGCGCCCCCGGTTCCGGCACGATGTACAGGTCGGGCACCAGGTTGGGTGGCACGGGCGGATCGCCGAACCCCATATGCGCCCAGATGCTCTCCGGCGACCCGCCCTTGCGGGCGAGCCCGCTGGTGTCGAGCCGCACGTCATAATAGCCGGCGGGAAAATTCAGCTCGGCCACCGGGAAGAACCGCTCGTCCGAACCCTGCACGCGCATCGGATCTGCGGTCGCTCCGAGCCCCATCTGGTCGACGGAAACGCCGAACATGTCGTCGTCGCTCCAATCCACATCTGACCCCTCGTTCCAGCGGTGCAGCTCGCCGGCCTCGCTGTAGGGGTTGTATGCGAAGCCAGTCACGTCGGCGTCGATTGACAACGCTATGCCGTTCCAGATGTCATATTGACCGTCCGACTGCTCGGTCCGCGCCCAGAGATACACCGTCGCCGGCCCGGCCAACACCGGATTGGTCTGCGACGTCCACTCCGGCGGAATCACGTCGCCGGGCGTAGGCGAGAAGAACAGCCAGATACCCTCGGCTTGGGCGGACGCAAAGCCAGTCATACATACCAGGATTGCTGCGCAGGTGACGCTTCGCATTTCCGATCTCCCACTCTCGTTTCGAAACACCCGGACGTGACGGCGCAGCCGACTTGGTGCACCGGCATTCTCATTGTACAGTGGCCGGAAAGGGGCGGGCCCGTCGCGCGTATTTCGGCGCTACTGCGGCGGTTCCGGGGGCAGCACTTCCAGTTCCTCGAGCCGCCGCAACACCTGTGCCGCATAGGCCCACGCGCCGCACGGGTTAGGGTGCGCCACCGATGCGTAGAGACACTCGATGATTGTGCTGCGCACCTGCGGCTCGAAGCACCATTCAAGGCGGAACCCGTGCATCGGGTCTTCGGGGAATACGTGCAAGTCCTGCTCCAGGCCCGGGATATCCAGGTTTCGCGAAGTGAGATTCCAGAGCCACGAATTCGGCGCGAACAGGGCGTTCTCGGGGCCGAAGCCCGGGTCGACAAATGCAATCCGTGATGCGGGGCCGCCGTCGTTGGCCGCTGTCGCGTGCGCGACGGCGGCGCGCAGGCCGCGGTGTGCCGCGTCCACGAACGTCTGCGAATGTTCCGCCAGCACGTTCCGCAGTGCGACGCCTTCCGGAACGACCTCCTGGCCCAGCGTTTGCAGCCAGGCAGAAATCCCGAGCAGGTCGCTCTGATCCGAAACGAACGGGTAGTAGCCGGTCACCACGATGGCCGCCTGCGGAGCCCGCTCACGCACGTGCAGCAGCAGCGCCAGCATCTCGTGGCCACAGAGAAACTCGCTCGTCCACGCCAGTTCGTCCGCCGGCGTCGCCGGGTCCATGATGTACAGCAGCCCGAGGTCGTTCACGCAGCCGTCCAGAAGCACCAGGTCGAGCTGCGCCGGGTTCTCCAGCAACTCGGCCTGCCACGTGATGGACGTCGAAACCAGCGGCACCTCCCCGGAACACCCCGCTTCACACACGTCGTCACCCGGCTGCGGAATGATCCGCGCCGCCGATTGCGCCATACGCTGCACGATCGCCCGCCGGCCGGTCCGCGCCTCGATCCCGGCGGCGACCAGGGTGGAGATCTTGTCCTCCTCGGGCAGCCCGTTGCCCCACAGCACGGAATCGCCGATCACGCCGATGTAGAACCAGTCCGGCGCCAGTTCGACGCGCGCGGGCGCCAGCGGCGCTCCGGCAGGAGTGGTGTCAGTGAAGATTTCGAGCACCGCCGGCCGGCGGCAGAGTTCGGCGGGCACCGTGACCCCGAAGCGACGCTCCAGCCCACCGGCGTCGGGGCCCGCGCTCGCCAGCCAACACGTCGGCTTCCCCGCCAGCAGGTGCGACCGCGCCGATTGCGGCGCATAGGACTTCGCGAGGGCGGCGCTGCGCGACTCCTCCGGCAACTGCACCGCCACCACGTCCACGCAACTCGCGGCGCCGGCGCCATGCCAGCGCATGGACACCGCCTTGTCCGCCGCCGCGGCCACGCTCACCAGGAACGCCGCCGCCTGCCCCGCTTCGGCGGCGTCCGGGTCGATCGCCACGTACTTGCCGAGCCGGTACTTCCCCGTCATGCCGCTCACCGGCGGCGGCGTGAGGTGCTCCACGCCTAATAAGTAGACCGGCGTGTATTCACGCGACTCATTATTGGGCAAGATGTCCGGCAGGCAAGCGAACAGCGAGACGAAGAGCGGCGTGAGGCCGAGCCATAAAGTCTTCATGAAAATAAACTTGCGTCTCGTTCGTGTCACCGGCCGGCACCTCGCGGCGTGCTCGCTCACTGATCGGCTTTTCACACCGGTCGCTCGATCGGCCGGCCGGATCGGCGGCGTCAGCGCCCTATCATCAGTCGCCGCGGGGAGGTTCGATGGGCCCGACGATCCTGGCACGCCGGCGTGAGCCGGAACGAATGGACGATCCCGGTCTGGACGGTCCCGCACATGCGCATGCGCTGCGCGGTCTCGCCCGCATCAACTGGTGGAGCCGCAGCGCACAGTTGCTCTGGCCTGCGATCCGCGACCTCGCGTTGCGAAACCCCGCCGCCTCGCTGCGTGTACTGGACATTGCCTGTGGCGGCGGCGACGTGCCGGTTGCATTGTGGCGCCGGGCCCGACGGCAGGAAATCGCTCTCGAAATCAGCGGCTGCGATGCGAGCCCGCGGGCCGTCGCGCTGGCGGCGGATTGCGCAACGCGGCAGGGGGCCGAAATCAGCTTCTTCGCGCTCGATGTCCTGAATGATCCGCTGCCGGCGGCCTTCGATGTCATCACCTGCTCGCTGTTCCTGCATCACCTGGATGACGTGTGCTCGGTGGCGCTGCTGCGACGCATGGCGGACGCCGCGCGCCGGCGGATCCTGGTGAACGACCTGCGCCGCAGCCGGACCGGCCTGGCGTTGTCGCATGTTGCCCCGCGCCTGCTGACGCGTTCGCGCGTCGTACACGTGGATGCGGTGCGGTCGGCGCAGGCGGCGTATACCTGTTCGGAGGTCGCGGACCTGGCCGCGGCGGCGGGTCTGCGCGGGGCGCGGGTGCGCCGGCGCTGGCCGCAGCGACTCCTGCTGGACTGGACACGCGAATGACCGGCACGCCGCATTCGGAAGTGGATGGCATCGCGCCTGAACTGGCGGCCCGGCACACCTGGGATGTCGCAGTCATCGGGGCGGGACCGGGCGGGGCGATGGCAGCCCGCGAACTGGCCCGCCGGTGCGAGCAGGTGCTTCTGCTGGACAAGCAGGTCTTTCCGCGCGCCAAGGTCTGCGGCTGCTGCCTCGGCGGCGCAGCGGTCCGAGTGCTCGAGGCCGTCGGCCTGGGTGAACTGCCCGCGCGGACCGGTGCGCCGCGCCTGCGCGAGTTCTGCGTCGCTGCCGCAAGACAGGCCGCCCGCCTGCCGCTGTTCGGCGGCTATGCCGTCTCGCGCGCGCGACTTGACCATGCATTGGTGGGTGAAGCGGTCCGTACCGGTGCGCGATGGCTATCCGCGGCGCGCGCCACGGTTTCACCGCGCAGCGGCGCCGTCCGCACGCTCCACGTGTCACACGCCCAGGGTCAGTTCACCGTCGCGGCCCGGGCGGTGGTGGTGGCGGATGGTCTCGCCGGAACTGCGCTCGCCGAGCTGCCCGAGTTCGCAAGCCGTGTGACTCCGGGAAGCCACATCGGTGTCTGCGCAATCGTGGAATCCCACCGCGTGGGGCCGCCGGCAGGCACGATCTGGATGGGCTGCGCCGCGGGCGGCTATGTCGGACTCGTACGCCTGGAGGATGGCCGCCTCAACGTCGCGGGCGCGCTGGCGCCGGGGTTCCTGCGCGACGCGGGCGGTCCCGGTCCGGCCGTGCGGCGGATTTTCCAGTCGGCGGGTCTCGACCTCCCCCCCGCACTCGCGGGGGTCCGCTGGCGCGGTACGCCCGAATTGACACGCCGGCGACCAACGCTCGCCAGGGATCGCGTCTTTGTCGTCGGCGACGCGGCATCGTACGTCGAGCCGTTTACAGGCGAGGGCATGGCCTGGGCCCTGGCGGGCGGCGCGGCCGTGGCGGACCTCGCGGCGCGAGCGGCCCGGCAGTGGCAGCCGGAACTCGACGTCGAATGGGCGCACCGCCACCGCGCCGCCTGTGCCGGGCGACAGCAGCGCTGCCGCTGGATTGCGGCGGCACTGCGTCGCCCGGCACTCACGGCGGCGCTCATCACGGTGCTCGCGCGGATGCCACTGCTGGCCAGGCCGTACACGCGCTCCCTGTCGCGCGCCCCGTTGCTGCCCATCGCGGCCGCATCAGCCGCCGGTTAGCAGCGCCACGAACGGGTCGATGTCGAACGCGTTGACCGCGCCGTCGCCGTTGACGTCGGCCGCCATGATGTCGCACGCGGGAAACGCCGCCGCATAACCGGCGGGATCCGTGAGCGCCAGGACGAAGGGGTCGATGTCGAAGGCGTTGATGGCGCCATCGCAGTTCAGATCGCCGAGCAGCGGGGCCGTCTGCGGCTGGAATTCGTTGGCACCGATGTCGACGATGGGCGCTGGTCCCGCGCCCGCGTCCGGCGTAGCGGGGTCGTCGACAAGGCGCGGTGCGCCCGCGAAGTCTGTCGTCAGCCCGGCGGCTTGCGTGACGCTGCTGTTGCCGGCATCGATGGCCGGCGACCCGGGCAGCAAGCGGAAATCGCCGCCGGCCGCGTCCACGAACAGCGGGTCTTCTCCCGAGTTGCCCACTCCGCCGCCAAAGCCCGTGAAATCCTGCACGATGCAATAGGACACCAAGCCGCTGACCAGGACTTCCTCGTCCTGGCCGGCTCCCGCGCCGGAGTTGTCCCAGGCAATCGTGTTTGTCACGTCCGCGACGACGTTCGATCCGAGGATCCCGGCCGCCTCCAGCCCCGGGTTATTGTTGCCGACGATCGTGGAATTCACGACCGTCAGTTGCGTACTGTTGAACGCGAACACGCCGGTGCCCTCGTTGTCGTGGATCAGGCAATTCTGCACGGTCAGGTGCTGGCCGCCGCCCGAGAAGCCGATGACCGGTCCGGAACGGATGACGCTGAGGCCGGAGTTCCCCGCGAATTCGCAGGACTCCACGATGACGTTGGTGGCCTGGATCAGCATCGCCGCGCCCGTGCCGTCGCCCGCCGTGTTATCGAAGAACCGGCAGCGGCGCAGCACGGCGGGCTCGATGTCCG
>CAZVRR010000147.1:0-9670 GCA_964629745.1 uncultured Planctomycetales bacterium
GGCGCGCCGAGCGAGCCCTGGCTGTGGCGGCAGATGGTGGGGATGCGCCGGCTGCGGCCGCACGTGGTGACCTGGCGCTGTCACGCCGCGGAAGACGCCGCCCGGGCCGGCATTTCCCTGACGCGCGTTCCGTTCGCGCCGCATCCGTTCGAGGGGCCGGGGCGCTGGCTGTACCGGCTGAGAAACCTGCGCGGCCGCAACTTCTTCGGCGCCGTAGGTGCGGAACGCCGCTTTCTCGCCGATCGCCTGCGCGCGACGTCGCCCGCCGTCGTGCTGGGCCACTTCGGGCATTTTGCCCTGCGCGTGCTGCCGGTCGCGCGGGCCGCGGGCGTGCCGGTCGTGGCCCACTTTCACGGCCTCGACCTGTCCTCGATGCTGCGCAACCGCTGGTACCGCGCCTCGCTGCGCCGCGCGTGGCCGCACCTCGCCGCCCTGGTCGTGGTCGGATCGCACCAGCGCCGCTGGCTGCTCGACGCGGGCGTGCCGCCGGAGCGGGTGCACCTGATTCCCTGCGGCGTGCCGAGCGACGAGTTCGCGCCGGCGCCGCGGACGTCCCCGGCGGCCGGCCAGCCCCTGCGCTGCGTCTGCGTTTCCCGGCTGTTCGAATTCAAAGGCGTCGACCACACGATTCGCGCGGTCGCGCATGCGGTGCGCCAGGGCGCCGACCTGGAACTGTTGATCATCGGCGACGGCCCGGCGCGCCGGGAACTCCAGCGATTGGCACGCGCGCTGGGACTCGCGCGCCGCGTGCATTTCCTCGGCACGGTCGAACCGCACGCGGTGCGCGCATGTCTGCGCGAAGCCGACGTGTTCCTTCAGCATTCCCTCGTGGGCCGCAACGGGTGGGTCGAGGGGTTCGGGGTGTCGATCGCCGAAGCCGCCAGCATGGCCCTGCCCGTCGTCGTCACCGACTGCGGAGGCATCCCGGACCAGGTGCGGGATGGCGAATCCGGCTTCGTCGTTCCCCAGCGTGACAGCCAGGCCATGGCCGGCGCGCTGCTGCGCCTGGTGCGTGACCCGGCGCTCCGGGGGCGCCTGGGCCGCGCCGGGCGCGAGCGCGTGTGCGAGGAATTCGACACCCGCCGGCAGATCGCGCGCCTCGAGGACGTCCTGCTCGAGGCGCGTCTCAGGAGTGCCGAATGAACGACCATGTTGATGTGCTGACTCGACCCGCCGCCCGGCCCGCGCCGGGGGCACCGGCGGGTCCGCGGTCCCGCATCGTCACGCCTTCGCTGCCGGTCCCCGCGTTCCCGCGCCGGGTGGCACGCCGCGTGGGGCGCGCCTTGCGCGCGTGGGTCTGGCGGCGCCGGCTGGCGGAATTCGGGACGGGCTCCGCCATCGCGCGTGCGGCCCGCGTTCTGGGTGGCGCGGGCATTTCCGTCGGCGCCGGCGTGACGATCTGGCCGGGCGCCCGCATCGAGGTCCTTGCCGGCACCGCCGGTCGCATCCGCCTTTCCATCGGCAACGGCACGCGCATTCATTCGCACGTGCACATCGGCGTGGTCGAGCGGATCCGCATCGGTGCGGGCGTGTTGATGGCCGCGCACGTCTACATCACTGACCATGATCACGACTGGTCCAACCCGGACGAGCCCGTGATCTCGAACGGCCGCGTGGTGGTCGCCCCGGTCGATATCGGCGACTACGTCTGGCTCGGCGAACGTGTCATGGTCCTCAAGGGCGTGCGCATCGGCGCCCGCAGCATCATCGGCGCCGGCAGCATCGTCACGCGCGACATCCCACCCGCGTGCGTGGCCGTCGGGGCGCCGGCACGCGTGATCCGGCGCTGGGATCCGGCGTCTCGAACCTGGCTGGCGGTGGGGGCCGCATGAAGCGCGTGCTGCTGGTCGCGTACTTCTTTCCGCCGGACGGTGGGGCAGGCACGCAGCGCGCCGTGAAATTCTGCAAGTATCTGCCGGAATTCGGGTGGCAGCCGACGGTGATCACGCGGGCGCGGGAAGCGGGCGGCCAGCTCGTGCCGGAGGACGCGGCGCTGCTGGCCGACGTGGGACCGGAAGTCAGAGTCGTGCGCGTGCCGGAAGGCGCTCCCGGCGAGTGGGCCTGCGACGTGCCGGATATCGACATCGGCCGCGGCTGGCTCGAGCCGGCCTGGCAGGCCATCCGGACGGAACTGCTGCACGAACGCCCGGACGCGGTCCTGATCACCATGTCGCCGTTCTCGCTGGCGTTCCTCGGCCAGCGCGTGCAGAAGCAGTTCGGCGTGCCGGTCATCTACGATCTGCGCGATCCGTGGGCGCTGGACGGCTGGCGCCTGCACGGGACGCGCCGGCGCGCGCGCCGTGACCGTGCCGTGATGCGCGAAACGCTGACCGGTGCCGACGGCGTGATTGCCAACACCGCCGAGGCGGCCGCGGCGTTCCGAGTCCTGGTGCCCGGCCTGTCGCCGCGGCGCCTGACTACCATCCCCAATGGCTACGATGCGGAGGATTTCGCCGCCTTGGATGTGACTGGGCGCACCGACCCCGACGAATTTCGCCTCGTGCACACCGGCACCCTGCACTCGCGCGTGCTATACGCGTACCGCGGCCCCGTCGGCTGGCTGCGCCGCCTGCGCCACGTGCGCCCCGAACCGATCCGTCCCGCCGGCCGAACGCCGTATTACCTGCTGCGGGCGATGCACCGGCTGCGGCGGCGCGGTCACCCGCTGGCGCGGCGCCTGCGGCTTGTGCTGGTGGGCCCGGGCGATGCGGCGACGCGCCGGTGCGTGGCCGAGTCGGGTGTGCAGGACCAGGTTCTCTTGACGGGCTACGTGACCCACCCGCAGTCGGTGGCCCACGTGCAACAGGCCGACGCGCTGTTCCTGCCGCTGCACGGCGCACCGCGCGGCCGGCGCAGCCTGATCGTGCCGGGCAAGACCTACGAATACCTGGCGACCGGCAAGCCGATCCTCGCCTGCCTGCCGCCCGGTGATGCCCGCGAGCTCGTCGCGCGCAGCGGCCGTGCCTTCTGCGCCGATCCCTGTGACGCCGACGACATCGCGCGGGCCCTGGGCGCTTTATTCGAAGCGGGGCCGTCCGCTACGATGGCGCGGCCGTCGGAACCCTGGCTGGCAGCGTTCGAGCGACGCACGCTGACCGGCCGGCTCGCCGCCTTCCTGCAGTCATTCGCCGCCGTGGGGGCGGCGCCGGACGCGGCCGCCGTCACAGCGGGACGGTGCGAACGAGGACAGCCATGAGAATCTGCGTGATCGGCAGCGGGTACGTGGGGCTGGTGACCGGCGTGTGCCTCGCCGACAGCGGCAATCACGTGGTCGGCGTGGACAACGATGCGGCCAAGGTCGAGCGGCTCCAGCGGGGCGAAACCCCCATCTACGAGCCGGGGCTATCGGAGCTGTTGCGGGGCAACCTCAAGGCCCGGCGTTTGCGCTTCACGACCGATCTGCCGGGGGGCGTGGCGGCCTCGCGCGTCGTGATTATCGCCGTCGGCACGCCGCCGCGCCCGGACGGCACGGCCGACCTGACGGCCGTCGAGCAGGTGGCCACCGAGGTCGGCCGCGCGCTGGCCGGCGAGACGGTCATCGTGAACAAGAGTACGGTCCCCGTCGGCACCGGCGCGCGCGTGGAGGCCCTGGTGCGCAAGCATGCCCGGCACCCGTTCGCCGTGGTCAGCAACCCCGAGTTTCTCAAGGAAGGCACCGCCGTCGAGGACTTCATGCGCCCCGACCGCGTGGTGATCGGCGCCGATGACGAGCGCGCCGGCGACGTGATCGCCGAGCTGCACCGGCCGTTCGTCCGCAACACGCACCCGATCCTGCGCGTCAGCCGCTTGGCCGCCGAGATGAGCAAGTATGCGGCAAACGCCTACCTGGCCACGCGCATCAGCTTCATCAACGAGATCGCCGAAATCTGCGAGCGCTTCGCGGTGAACGTCGACGAGGTGCGGCTGGCCATGGGGACCGATGGGCGGATCGGCCACCACTTCCTCTACCCGGGGCTGGGCTACGGGGGCAGTTGTTTTCCCAAGGACGTGCAGGCGCTGGCGCACACGGCGCGGCAGGCGCACGTCGAGTGCGGCATCCTCGACGCGGTGCATCGCCGCAACCTGGGACAGCGTGAGCACATGATCGCGCACCTCGTGGAGCGACTGGGTCCCGAGCTGGCCGGCAAACGGCTCGCCGTCTGGGGCCTGGCCTTCAAGCCGAAGACCGACGACGTGCGCGAGGCCCCGGCGATCAGCATCATCGCGGCGCTGCGCGAGCGCGGCGCCAGCATCTCGGCCTACGATCCCCAGGCGAATGCGAACGCGGCGGCCGCCCTGGGCAGCCAGGGACTGCGCCTGTGTGATCACGCCTACGACGCGCTGGAAGGGGCGGACGCGCTGCTGATCTGCACCGAGTGGAACGAGTTCCGCAGCCCTGATTTCGAGCGGATCCGCGCCGCGCTGCGCAGCCCGCTCATCTTTGACGGGCGGAACATCTTCGATCCCGCGATGATGCGGCGGCACGGCTTTGAATATCACAGCGTCGGCCGGCCGGTTGTCCCGTTGTCCGCGACCACGCCGGGGCCCAAAGGCGGGGCCGGTTGAACGAAACCCTGGTGCCGCTGGCGGGCTCCGAGCTGGAGTTCGCCAACCAGACCACGCTCCACCCGCTGGGTATGGCCGCCGTGCTCGTGCTCGGCGTCGCGATGCTGCTGGTGCCGCGCCGCTACGCGCTGCTGCCGCTGATCGTGATGGCCTGCTTCGTCGCCCCGGCCCAGCGGATCGTGATCGTCGGCAGTGACTTCACGCTGCTGCGCATCATGGTGCTGTTCGGCTGGGTCCGCCTGGTGCTCCACGGCGAGCTGCGGGGCCTGGTCTGGAAACCGCTGGACAGCGCCATCGTGATGTGGGCGGTGGCGGGCACGCTCGCGCAGGCACTCCTGTTCGGGACGGCCGCCGCACTGGTGAACCGCCTGGGCGCCGCGTTCGACGCGCTGGGCCTGTACTTCCTGTGCCGCTGCCTGTTGCGGACGTGGGATGATCTCTGCCGGACGGTGCTGAGCTTCGCGGTGGTGGCCTTGCCGGTGGCCGTGGCGTTCCTCGTGGAGAACCGCACGGGCCGGAATCTGTTCGCGTTCCTGGGAGGCGTGCCGGAGTTCACGCTGGTGCGCGAAGGCCGCCTGCGCTGCCAGGGGGCCTTTGCGCATCCCATTCTCGCCGGCTGTTTCTGGGCCTCGCTCATGCCGCTGATCGCGGGCCTGTGGTGGTGGTGGCCCCGCCAGCGGCTGTGGGTGGTTCTGGGGCTGTCGGCCGCGGCCGTGATCGTGGTCTGCGCCGCGTCGAGCACACCGGTGTTCGCGGTGCTGGCCGCCGCGGCCGGCGGAGCCATGTACTTCGCGCGGCACCGCCTGAAGTGGGTGCGCTGGACGGCGCTGCTGGTGGTGATCGGCCTGCATCTGGTGATGACCGCGCCGGTCTGGCATCTCGTGGCACGCGTCAGTGCCGTGGGCGGATCGACCGGCTGGCAGCGTTTCTTCCTGATTGACCAGTTCGTCAAGCGCTTCGACGAATGGTGGTTGCTGGGGACGCAGTCGACCGCACATTGGGGACCGGGCCTGCGCGACGTGACAAATCAGTATGTCCTCGAGGCGGTCCGCGGCGGACTGCTGACTCTGCTGTTGTTCGTGTTGACTGTGGCACTCGCCTTTCGAGGCGTCGGCGCGCGACTGCGGCTGGCGGAGCCTTCCCTCCCGCACCGCGTGATGACGTGGGCGTTAGGGGTGGCCCTGTTCGTGCATTGCATGAATTTCATCGGGGTGTCATATTTCGGTCAGACCATCCTTGTATGGTACTTGTGTCTAGCCATGATCGGCAGCGCCACGCCCGCCCAAGTGCCGGCGGGCGGCAGCGCGCTGCCAATGGCGGCGGCAGGGCCGGTGCCGGCGCGGGGTGTGCCGGCACCGTAGGAAGTCCCTGAGGAACGGGCCGTGTGCGACCTGAGCATCCTGATCGTCAGTTACAATACGCGCGCGCTGACAATCGCCTGCCTGGAGTCCGTCGAACTCCAGTCGCAGGGACTTGACTACGAAGTCATCGTGGTCGACAACGACTCGCGCGACGGGTCGGCCGCCGCGATCGCTGCACGGTTTCCCCGGGTCCGCCTGCTCGCCCTTTCAGAAAACCTGGGCTTTGCCCGCGCGAACAACCTGGCGGCCCGGCAGGCCCGCGGGCGCTACCTGTTGCTGCTGAACCCCGACACGGTGGTACTGAACCGCGCCATTCCGCGCCTGCTCGAGTTCGCCCGCACGCGAGTCGGCCCGGCCATCTGCGGCGGACGGACGCTGAATCCCGACGGCACGCTCAACCCGACCTCCTGCTGGGGCTGGCCGACGCCCTGGAGTGCGTGGTGCCGGGCCACGGGCCTGGCCACAATGCTTCGCGGGAGCCGCTGGTTCGACCCGGAGGCGCTGGGCGGGTGGTCGCGCGACAGCGTGCGCCAGGTTGACATCGTGACGGGGTGCCTGCTGCTGCTGCCGCGCGAACTGTGGCAACAACTGGGCGGCTTCGATCCGCAGTTCTTCATGTCTGGCGCGCCGGCAGGGAGCCACCTGCTGGATCTGTCCCGACGCCACGATCATTCATTACGACGGGGCATCGGAACGCGTGCGGGCCGACCGGACAGTGCGCATGTTGCGCGCACGCCGGCAATTGTTCCGCAAGCACTGGAGCGCGCCCGCGGCTCGCTTCGGTGGCGCCATGCTGGATCTCTGGACGCTCACGCGCCTGGCGGGCACCCGCGTGCTGGCGGCGCTCGGCCAAACCCGGCGGCAAACTGAATACATCGCGTGGCGCAGCGTCTGGCGCCGACGGCGCGAATGGAACGTGCTGTAGAGGAGCCGGAATGGCGACCGTGGATGCGGCAGCGTGGCGCGCGCGGGCGTGGCATTGTCTCCGCCGGGACGGCCTGTCCGCACTGCCGCGAATCGCGGCCGTGCGACTGTGGCGCGGCTGGCTGCGGAATCGCAACTGGGTCTTTGTCTGCGAACCGCCGCCGATCCCGGTGGTACCCCGCGTGCCGGTGCGCGCGCGACGGTACACCGCCGCCGACCAGGTCCCCGTTCGCTTCGTGAATCAACTGGTGTCCGCCCAGGGGCCCGCCTGGCGCGAGAACTGCCGCCGCGAGTTCGCGGGGCGTGGCATCCTGTGGCTGGCGCTGTGCGGCGACGACGTCGCGGCGTTTCAATGGAGTCGCCGCGGCCGTGATTTTCTGCGCTGGTTTACGGAGCTCGCCCCGCAGGACATCGTGATCTTCGGGGGTACGACGCGCGCCGCCTTTCGCGGGCGGGGCATCATTCCATACCTCGTCGCGCGGCAGATCGCCGTCGATGTCGCTGCCGGGGGGCGTGCCTGGTGTGACTGCAAAGTATGGAATCAGCCGGCGCGGCGCTGTATCGAGAAGGTGGGGTTCCGGTGCATCGGCGCCCGCCGGCCGCTGCGGGGGCCGGTCGTCCGTCCATGAACAGTTCCGGCAACATCTATGGACGTCGCGGGCTGGCGCTGCGCCTGCTGAACCTGCTGCTCGCCTGCGCGGCCTGGCTGCTGACGCTGGGCCGGCGCCGCGACCGCGTCGTCGTGCTCTGTTACCACGGCGTCACCAGCGCCCAGCGCCGCGCGTTTGAATGGCAGATGCGCCGCATTGCCGGTCGCGTGGTCCCCGCCAGCGCGCTGGGGCAGCGACACTTGCCCGTCAGCGCCGCGCCGGCGGTCTGCATCACGTTCGACGATGCCTTCGCGAATCTGCGCGAGAACGCGGTGCCGATCTTGCGCCGGCTGCGCATGCCCGCGACTGTCTTCGCCGTCTCCGACAATCTCGGGGCTCCGCCGCGCTGGAGCATGCCGTCCGACCATCCGGACCGGGAGCAATGCCTCCTGTCGGCCGCGCAGCTCCGCGCGCTCGTCCGCAGCAGCCCCGTGCGCGTGGGCGCGCACACGGCCAGCCACCCGCGCCTCACGACGCTCACCGATGCGGCGGTGCGGTACGAACTGTCCGTCGCGCGCCAGCGGCTCCAGCAGGTGCTGGGCCGCGAGGTGGACGATTTGTCCTTTCCGTACGGCGACTGGGACGAGCGGACCCTGCGGGCCGCCCGCGCCGCCGGCTACCGGCGCATCTATACGCTCGCCCCGCGGCTGCACGCCGGCCCCGCGGACGAGGTAATCGGGCGCTTTCTCATGTCTCCCGATGTCTGGCCGGTGGAATTTCTGTTGACATGCGCCGGCGCGTATGCCTGGCGCGAGGTCTGGCATACCTGGCGGGCGCGCCTGCGCAATGCGCCGGTCCGGCTGCGGCCCCGCGGGGAGTTGACGTGAAATCGGAATTGCGGATCACCGCCGCGCCGGTGCAGGACTGGCACGACTGGGCGCATTCATTCGCGGACCTGACCTACCGCCACACCTGGGCCTACGGCAGCGCGTGCGCGGCGCGCGTGGGCGCTGCGAGCGAACACATCGTCGTGCACGACCGGGCGGGGAAGCTCCTCGGACTCGCCGACGTGCGCGTCCGGCGCATGCCCCTTGTCGGGGGCGGCATTGCCTACGTCAACGGCGGGCCGCTGGTCCGGCGCGACGACGCGGGCGATCGCGACCGGCTCGCGCAGGTGGTCGCGGCCCTCCGGCAGCGCTACGTCCACGAGCGGGGCCTCGTGCTGCGGATCGCGCTGCCGTGCGGTCCGGCCGGGTGGCTCGCCGAAGCGGCCGCAGTGCTGGAGTCCGCGGGTTTCGACGGGGTACAACGGGGCGAGAATTACCGCACCTTCATGATCGACCTCACCGCGCCCGCGGCCGGGTTGCGCGCGGGGCTGGCGCGAAACTGGCGGAATCATCTCTCGCAATCCGAGCGGAAGCCGCTCGCCATCGAGTCCGGCACTGATGCTGAACTGTTTGACACGTTTTGTGGACTGTATGTGCAACTGCTCGAACGCAAGCGCTTTGCTGTAGACTTGGATGCGGAGTTTCATGCACGACTGCAGCAGCAGTTGGCGCTCGATGAGCGGTTTGTCATCACGGTCGCCCGGCTCGACGGCCGGGCGGTCGCCGGGCACGTGGCCAGCAGCTTGGGCGACACCAGCGTTTACCTGCTCGGCGCCAGCACGCCCGAGGGGCTCCAGTCCAAGGCGACGTATCGACTGCAATGGGAAGTCATGACAAGAGCGAAAGACCGGGGCTTTCGCTGGTATGACCTGGGCGGAGTGGATCCGCTGACCAATCCGGGTGTCTATTCCTTCAAGGCCGGCATGGGCGGTCAGGCCGTCACAGTGCCGGGGCCGTTCGAATGCCGCCCGCGCGCCTGGCGCGCCCCGGTGGCGCTCGGCGGCGAGCGCGTCTTTCGCGCAATACGGGCCACATTCCAGCGCTAGCCATTCGGCGCGGAATACAATCGGGAAGTTCGGGCCGCTTCGCCACCCGCGGCGGCGGTCAACGTCTGGAGGAGTGTGTGCAATACGGGCAACGCGTTTCGAGGACGCGCGGCGCCGCTGCGCTGAAGTCGCCGCTGTTCCGCGGCCCCGAACACCCGGCGCGCCTGGCGCGCCTGGACCAGGCCGCACCCGCTGCGCGGCGCACCGTCGGCCGGATGCTGGAGGTTGCGCTGGCCGGTCTGCCGCGCATGTGGTGTCCGGACGGTGACACGTTTGCCTTCACGCGCCGCTGCCGCCCGGACGGTCAGCTGGAGCTG
>CAZVRR010000148.1:0-9660 GCA_964629745.1 uncultured Planctomycetales bacterium
TCATGCCGCCGCAGGTCACGCACCCTTCGGCCTTCAGTTCGAGGTAGGCGCGGCAGTCGTCGTCGCAGACGAACGTCCGCTGCCGTCGGTTGCCGCGCTGCGTCACGTAATGCGGTTAGCCAGGAATCACGACTCGGGCCATGCGTGCCATGGCGCGCACGATACGCCGCGGATCACCCAGCGTGAAGAAATGCATACGGCGTCCCCAGATTGCCGGAACAATCCCGGCTCAGGGCTTCCTGAGCCGGTCGGCCATCTCACCGGCAATGCGCTCGAAAACGGTGGACGGAAGCGCGTGCGTCGCGCCCGGTACGATTTCCACCAGGCCATCGCTCCCCAGCTTCTTCAGCGTATCGCGCAGCCAATGGACGGCCTGCTCCAGGAAGAAATCGTCCTGGTCCCCACAGTAGATGTGGAGCTTTCCCGACAACTGCGGCCCCAGCCGGGCCCAATCCTTCTCCAAGAGCTGGCAGATGTCATAGCGTCGCCAGGCCCGCGCCACGGCGGGATCGAGTGCGCCGGTCTTGCGGTCCCACAGCGGAGCCGGACGACCGTCCGCACCGCGCGGGCTGAAGACCGCCTCGAACGAGCCGAGCTGGCCACCGCGACCGAAAACGCGCTCGAGGTCGTCCAGCTCCCGCCAGGTGATCTCGCCGAACCAGCCGGCGCGGGTCAGCCGACGCGGCTGGCCGGCGGAGTCTTCGTACACGCTGGCGGGCGGCTCGTAGATGTTCACGCCCAGAAAATCGTGGAAGTCCACCGGGTCAGGCGAGGTCGCCCACACTCCGCCGAAGCAATCCGGATGCGTGATCTGCACCCACAGGCTGCTCCACCCGCCGGAGGAGTGGCCGGTCAGCAGGCGCGCCGCCGGCTCCGCCTGCACGCGGTACTGACGTTCGAACTCCGGCACGAACTCCTCGACGAACGCACGCCCCCACGGTCCGTTATTGTCCGAGTCGGCGAACACGTGGTGCCCCAGCGGACAACTCGCCTCGAGCCAGACCACCAGCGCGTCCAGCCCGGCCGCGCCGAGCAGGATGGACATCGGTTCCGGCGTCGCCGACTCGAGCCGCCCGTCGAAGCCGGGAATCATGTACACCGTCGGATAGCGCCGCGCGCCGTCTTCCGCGTAGCCAGCGGGCAGGACGATCTGTGCGCGCAGCAGGACCTCTCGTCGATAGAACTCGCTCAGCAGCGGGCTGCGCACCTGGATGTACTTCACCCCCTCCAGCTCCGCCGGCGTGAATTCCGGAATTCGCTCGTTGATCCGCAGGCGCACGGTCGCCGGACGCTCCGTCGGATGCGTCAGCACGGCCAGGTCGCTGATCCCGTTGCCCGGGGCGTCGATCGGGTGCTGGGCCCAGTCGTTGCGGCCGAGGACGGCCCGGACGCGATAGGTCCGCGGCGGCAGCTCGGCGAGCGGAGTCGGGTACTGGATTGCCTCGTCGGCGCTCAGGCGCAGCTTCTTGCCGGGCCGCCAGTCGCGCACGTCCCAGGCGTAAACGGGCTCCGAGCCGAACCACTCGACCAGGTCGACCGGGTCGGTGTGCATGCGCCGGCTCACGATCACAAACACGCGACCGCTGAACGGCTCTTCCTGGACGCTCTTCGTGAACGTGAGCTCGAACGTCGGCGCCGCCGCGGGGCGGGATTGCGTCGTCTGCGCCCAGGCCCCGGCGGCAGTGATGAGCAGCGTCGCGCCCAGGCGCGACGGAACGCGGATCGGTAGCGACATGCGTGCGCTCCGGGTTGTCAAGCGTAGCCCTGGGCGTCATAGTGCCGCCGGGCCGCGCGGAATGCAATGAACCGCCGCGGCGGAGGACACGAGAAGTGCGAATTCGACTGGCCCACAGTCCCGACCCCGACGACGCGTTCATGTTCTATGGCCTGGCCAGCGGCGCCGTTGACGCCGGACCTTACGAGTTCGACCACATCCTCCAGGACATCCAGACGCTGAACGAGCGCGCGGCGGAGGGCTTGTACGAAGTGACGGCCATCAGCATCCATGCCTATGCGTACGTGCTGGATCGATATGCGCTGACCACGTGCGGCTCGAGCATGGGGGACGGCTACGGGCCGCTCGTCGTGAGCCGCGAACCGCTTTCCGTCGACCAGCTTCGCGGCCGCACGATTGCCATCCCGGGACGGATGACGACGGCCTTTCTCGCGCTACAGCTCCTGCTGGGCCGGGACACGTTCACGCCGCAGGTGGCGCCGTTTGACCGGATTCCCGACGACGTGAGCAGCGGGCGCTGCCCGGTCGGGCTGCTGATCCACGAAGGCCAGTTGACCTACGCCCGCCAGGGGCTGCACGCCGTCCTCGACCTGGGCGAGTGGTGGCAACAGCGCACCGGCCTGCCGCTGCCGCTGGGCGGCAACGCGATCCGGCGCGACCTGGGGCCGCAGCACATGCGCGATATCACCGCACTGATTCGACAGAGCATCGACTACGGCCTGGCGCACCGGGCGCAGGCGGTCGCATACGCACAGCGCTACGGCCGCGGCCTGGACACGGCATTGGCGGATCGTTTCGTCGGCATGTACGTGAACGAGTGGACGCGCGACTACGGCCCCCGCGGTCGGGAAGCGGTCCGTCGCCTGCTGGACGAATCCGCCGCCGCCGGCCTGGTGCCGCGGGTCGGCGCCGTCGATTTCGTGGAGTAAGACGGCCGGCGCTGTCCTCGTTAGAATGCACCCATGTCACGGCCTTCCGCGTTCGCGCCCAAGCTCGGCATCATCGGCGGCACCGGCCTGGGCGAAGCGTTGTTCGGCCCGGCGCAGGGGCAGGACCACCTGGTCGAGACGCCCTACGGCGCGCCAAGCGGCCCGGTGCGGGTCGTGCGCTGGGAGGGCCTGGACGTTGCACTCCTGGCCCGGCACGGCACAGGTCATCTCCTCAACCCGACGCAGGTTCCGTATCGCGCAAACATCTATGCCCTCAAGTCGTTGGGCGTCACGCACGTCATCGCCAGCGGCGCGGTCGGCTCGCTGCGCGACGAGTATCACCCGCGGGAGCTCGTGCTGGTCGACCAGGTGATCGACCGCACCTTCCGCCGCGTGCCGACGTTCTTCGACCAGGGCCTGGCCGTGCACGTCGAGTTCGCCGAGCCGTTCTGCCCGGACCTGCGCCGCCTCCTGCTGAGCGCGGCGGGCGACCTGAATGCAACCGTCCATCCGCATGGCACATACGTGTGCATGGAGGGGCCCGCGTTCAGCACGAGCGCGGAATCGCGCCTGCATCGCACCTGGGGTGGAGACCTGATCGGCATGACGGCCATGCCCGAGGCCAAGCTCGCGCGCGAAGCGGAAATGAGCTACGCCCTGGTCGCGCTGGTGACAGACTACGACTGCTGGAAACCACACGAGCCCGGCGCCGATCGCCAACGCCTGCTCCAGGAAATCCTCGGGAATCTGAAGGCCGCCACCGAAAACGCGGTCGCACTGCTGCGCGCCGCGGTGGCGGCGTTCGCACGGCAGCCGCTCGGACGCTCCGCCGCGCACGACGCACTCGAGTTGGCGATCTGGTCCGATCGTGCGAAGATCACGCCGGAGGTGGCGCGCCGGTGCGGCGTGCTTCTGTCACGCTATCTCTGAGCAGCCACACGGAAGGGAGTTCGGTGGCGGGTACCAGTTTCGCAAAGACGCAGCGGGAATGGATCGTGGCTCCGCCGCACCCGGCGTGCACGCGCCTGGCGGAAGAGGCGCGCGTGGCCCCGCTGCTGGCGCAAGTGCTTCTGAACCGCGGCGTCACGACGGCGACCGAGGTGCAGCACTTCCTCGCTCCGGACTTCCGCACGCTCCTGCCGCCGGAGGCCCTGCCGAATGCCGGCGCCGCCGCGCAGCGCCTGGTCCAGGCCATTCGCGCCGGCCGGCCGATCGTCATCTACGGCGACTACGACGTGGACGGCGTGACGGCCACCACGATTCTGTGGCACGCCCTGCAGCTCGCCGGCGCCCGCGTCAGCTTCTACATCCCCAGCCGGTTCGAGGAAGGCTACGGGGTCCACGCTGACGCGCTGCGGTCGATCGCGGCGGACGGCTGCCCGCTCGTGATCACGGTGGACAGCGGGATCACCGCGGTCGCCGAAGCCGGCCTGGCCCGTGAGCTCGGGCTGGATCTCATCATCACGGATCACCACGCGCCGCGCGACGTGCTGCCGGACTGCGCTTGCATCGTGCATCCCACGGCCTGCGGCGTTTCCGAAAACCCGCACCTTTCCGGCGCCGGAGTAGCGCTCAAAATAGCCTGGGCCCTGGGTCAGGAACTGTGCGGCACGACGCGCGTCAGCGACGCGTACCGCGAATTCCTGCTGGATGCCACCGCCTTCGCGGCCCTGGGACTGGTCGCCGACGTCGTCCCGCTCACCGGCGAAAACCGCGTCATCACCGCCTTCGGTCTGAAGCGCCTCTGCCACACCCGGAACCCGGGGCTGCAGGCCCTGATCGAGGTGTCGGGCCTGACGGGCAAGTCGCGCTACGACGACTACGACGTCGGCTTTCATCTTGCGCCGCGCCTGAACGCGATCGGCCGCCTGGGGCATGCCCGCCTGGCCGTCGAGCTGTTCACGCGTGCCGACGCTGCCCAGGCCCGGGAAATTGCCGGCGTACTGGATACGCAAAACCGCAAGCGCCAGGAGCTGGAACGCCAGATCGCGCGCGAGGCGGAAGCCCTCGTGATCGAACGCGGCCTGGATCGCGATGGCTGCCACGGCATCGTCCTGGCGCGCGAAGGGTGGCATCCCGGCGTCATCGGGATTGTCGCTTCACGCCTGGTCGAACGCTTCCACCGCCCCGTCGTGCTCATCGCGCTGGACAACGCGACGGGCCAGGGATCGGGCCGCAGCGTCCGGCATTTTCCGCTGCACGAGGTGCTCGCCGCGTGCAGCGACCACCTGCTCACCCACGGCGGTCATGCCATGGCCGCGGGCGTGCGGATCTCCGCGGCATGCGTGGACGCCTTCACCACGGCCTTTCTCGCAGAGGCGGGACGTCGCCTCCTGCCCAAGGATCTGCGGCCTCGGCTGCACCTGGATGACGAGGTCGACCTGGCGCAAATCACGACCGACGTGGCCGACACCCTCGCGCGTCTCGTACCGCACGGGCCCGGGAATCCGGCTCCGAGGCTGGCCACGCGCGTGGTGGAGCTGGCCGAGCCCCCGCGTCCCGTGGGCCGCACCGGAAACCACCTCCAGTTGACCGTGCGGCAGGGGCGCGAATATCGCCGCGCGATCGCATTCAGCTCGGCGGCGCGGGCCGACGAGCTGGCCGACTTCCGCCACGTCCGGCTGGCCTTCGAGCCGATTCTCAACGAATGGAACGGCCGGCGCAGCGCCGAGCTGCGCGTGCTCGATTGGCAGCCCGCCGCCGACACGACGGCACGCGTCTGAGCGAGCAGGTCACGAAATCGCCGCGGCGGCAGCGGACGTGTGCGCCTGGCTGTCGCCGGGCAACGTCCAGCGCGCCAGAACCGCCAGGTACACCCGCCGCACGCCAGCCCGGTGCAGCTCTCTCGCGACTTCGTACGCCGTGGCGCCGCTCGCGAGCAGGTTGTCCACGATGCAGACGCGCTTTCCGGCCAGGGAGGCGGCCCCGCGCGTCGCGGCGAAGCATGCGCGCACGTTGGCAAACCGGGCGTGCCGTGTGAGCAGCAGGGTCTGGCTGGGCGCGTGGCGCCGTCGTCGCACAACCCGACGCACCGGAATCCCCAGTTGCTGCCCCAGTGTCCGGGCAAGCAGGTCGGCGTGATCGCAGGGTCGCTGTACACGGCGCAGCCAGGTCATCGGAACCGGAACCAGCGCCTCCAGGCCCGCTGTCCACGGCAATCGCCGCATGCGCTGCGCCAGGAGCTGCGCCAGGTAATCGGCGCACCGCACGCGGCCGGCGTATTTCACGTCGCGGACGAGGCTGCGCAGCACGGGTTCGTACGCGGCGATCCGCACCACCTGGGCCAGGTTCCAGAACGGCTCATGCGTGCAGCGCGCGCAGCGGCGGCCGTGGATCGCCTCGGGGCGCATCGTCCGTCCGCAGCGCGGGCAGTACGGAGCCTGCGCAGCCAGGTCGAGTTCGTCGAAGCACTCCCCGCACATGCTGGCCGAACCTGCGATCGGACGGCCACACACGAGACACGTCTGCGGCAGGAGCAGGTCACCGACGCCGGCAACGGCGGCCCACACGGGGCGCAACAGGCTTTCCCGCAATTCGATCACGACGTGCAGTGCGCCTTGCGGCGATCAGGCGGGCGGCGTGGACTCCGGCGGGCACTCCTCTTCGGCGACGGTTTGCGCCGGCTCGAAGGGGGTGACCTGGAGCTTGCCGCTCGCGTCGAGCTGAATCTTCTGGATGCGCTGCTCGGCCTCATCGAGGATCTGGCGGCAGTGCGCAGCCAACTGCGTCGCCTCCTCGTAGCGGGTCAACGATTCCTCGAGCCCGATCTCTCCAGACTCCATGGCGGCGACGATCGCGTCGAGCCGCTGCATGGCATCCTCGAATTTCAGGTTCTTGCCCGGCTTGGCCATGGACGTACTCGAAAGACCGAGGGCCGTCTCGCACATCGCCGGCGGCCATCATGCCCAGCGGGTCCCGTGGCGGTCAAGCGACAAGATGCGACGAACTCCCAACGGTCAGAAGTCATGGCCCGGCGGGAAGATGGGTGAGAAAGCCTTGCGTTTGGCGCGATCCGGGGCGAGAATGCCGGTTTCCCGGTTTTGTACCCGGGACAGGCAGCCGGGTCTGGGACCGACCCGCCGGAGGATCATGGAATGCGGTGCACAGCACTCGCCGGGATGGCCATCGGGCTCTTCGTGCTCTCGCCCGCGCTGGGCGATACCCCCGATGCACAGGCACTGTTGGTGAAGGCGCGAGATGTCGCAAAGACAGTGAACTCAGTGGTTTATGATGCGGAGTTCACGTCCACCGGCGCGCTGGCCGGCATGCTGCCCAGCCAGTCGGGGCACGTTGCGATGGCGCGGACTGGCGGCGGGATGCCCAAGACGCGCGTGCAGACCTGGAAGGAGTCGGGCCGCGGCGAGGCGATGGTCGGCACCGAGCTGATCAGCGACGGCCAGAACGTCGGCGTGCTCGACCATAACAAGCAGGAGTACGTCACCAAGAACGGGGCGCCCGGACGGTCACTCGTCATGGACTACGGCGGACTGCTCGTTATGGACCTCGCCAGCGAGAGCCCCTACGCGAGCCTGATCGGATCGAAGGCGGCCACCTACGGCGGAGAGGCCACGGTGGACGGAGTCGAGTGCCACGTCGTGATGATCCCGGTCGCGAACGGGGCTGTCCAAAACAAGTATTACCTGGGTAAAACCGACTTTCTACCGCACCGGATCGAGCGGGTCGTCACGCCGACCAGCGGCGAGGGGTCGGGAACGACCACGTTGATCCTGCGCGGGATCGAAGTCAACCCGGAGCTACGTGAGGACGTGTTCAAGTTCGAGCCGCCTCCCACGTACCGGCAGCCGGACTTACTGGCCAGGAGTCGCGGCCTGCAGCCCGGACCCGCGGTCGGACCGCGCTTCGTCGCCGTCGGGGCGGAAGCCCCGGACTTTTCCTTGCAGACACCCGAGGGTGAGACGGTCACGCTGAAAGGCCTGCGCGGCAAGGTAGTGATCCTGGACTTCTGGGCGACGTGGTGTGGCCCCTGCAAGCAGGGCATGCCTGCCATCCAGAAGCTCCACGAAGAATACAAAAACCGGCCGGTGGCCGTGTACGGGATCAACACCTTCGAACGCGGAGATCCCGTAAAGTTCATGAAGACAATTGGTTATACGTACGGGCTCCTGCTGAAAGGCGATCAGACGGCCCGCCTGTACGGTGTCGGCGGTATCCCGACCTACTATGTCATCGGGCCCGACGGCAAAGTCCTGCTCGTTGAAGCCGGGGCGAGCCCCGCGATCGAAAATCGAATCAAGGAAGTTGTCGATACCGCGCTGAAGGCCATGGGGAGCGGCTCGACGACGCCCACGGGTCGGGATGGTTGATCGGTTCCGGCTCGGCGGGAGTTGCGTCCGGGGACGGGTCGCCGCTAGACTGGTTGTTCTTTTCGCGAGATCGGTGTTTCAGCCGGCCAGGCCGGCGCTGTCAACTTGCAGAAGGTCAGGTGTGCATGATTCGGGTGCGCGTGCGTAGCAACGAAAGCATCGAGCAGTTGGTGCGGCGGTTCAAGAAGTTGTGTGAGAAAGAAGGTCTGACGCGCGACATCAAGCGCACCAGCTACTACGAGAAGCCTTCCGAGCGCCGCCGCCGCAAGACCCGCAAGTCGCTCAAGCGCATTGCGCGCGAGCAGTTCTAGCCGCCGCGATCTTGCCCACCCATCCCCGGGGTTGCCCACTTTGACGCCGCGCGTCATCGGCGCCTGGTCGGCGCGCCCTGAAACGGACGTATCCCCTTCTGGTCCCTCGTAACGCGCGCGCCGGCGATCCTGCCCCGTCGGGCGGGGTGACCGGCGGTCAGGCTCGGCCGCAAGCCGGATCGCCTGACGTGTGAATCGCTCTGCCCACGTTTACGCCCCGCTGACCGAGGCGCGACTTTGCCTGTATCGTGGTGAGCCGGGGAAGCGGAGCAGAAGGTCCGAATCGGGGGTGGAGCCCATCGTTTTGTGGCTGTCCATGCACCCAGCGTCGCCCGATTAGAGGACACTCCATCAAACCGGGTGACGCCCGGAAGGTGCGCGAGGTGCCGGTCAGTTGCCAGCGGACGGCGCGCGCTGCATTCCGACGCAAAGCGCTGATCGAACCGCCGCTCTTGAGTAATGTATATGAGGACTCTGGCCACTGTAATTTTCAATGCGGGGGCATTGCGCGGGGGGAAAAGGCATGGCCGGAACTGCACACGTCAACACTACGCGTAATGCTGTACCTGTGAACGGATCATCGAGATCCTTCTGTCCATTGCGTCCCCATCCGCACGACACCCGATCGGAGGGCAAGGCGTTCATCCAAAAAACGAGCGAGATTGTATAGACCGCTTGAATGGGCCGTTGTATAGTAGTGGCGTGCAGTCGCTTGTGTAACGACTGTGCAGGTCAACTGTTCTGTCTTGGGGGTACTTGAGATGCCGGTCGTCAGTTGTCCCGGCTGCCGGACCCGTTATCGAGTGCCTGAATCTGTCGCGGGCAAACGCACCACCTGCAAACGGTGCGGGCAGCCCTTCCGGATTCCGGCGCCGCGCGCCGAAGAGGCCGGCGTGCTTTCTCTCGCGCCGGAAGAATCGCGCTCGTCGCTGGGCTTCGGCGATCTCAGCGCGCTGGATTCGGGCGAAGCCGTGGCGCCGCCTGTTCATGCCCGCGCGGCCCCGTCGCGGAACGATCTGCACGTGATTGTCGGAGGCGGCTCGCTCCTCTCGGAGCAGACGGCTCTGGCCGCCAATCCCGAGGCCGTCACCGGCGAGGGGTACGCCGCGTTCGTGGGTGCGGTGCTCCGCAGCGTGATCTGCCTGGCGAAGCCGCGCTACCTGGTCACGTTTGTGCTCCTGTGGGCGATGTTTGCCCTCCAGCTCAGGCTCCCCCTGCTGGTCTCGCCCCTCGGTTGCATCGGCCTGATCGGCTCCCTGGGGTTGTCGCTGCTCATTACAGCCTGGTATCTGTCGTTCATGATGGGCGTCGTGCAGCATGCCGCCGCCGGCGAGGATGAACTGCCCTCGCTCAACCCGGAG
>CAZVRR010000149.1:0-9581 GCA_964629745.1 uncultured Planctomycetales bacterium
CCACCGGTCGCCCGTTGTTCTTTTCAGCGATCAGCCAGGCGCGCCGGTTGTCGCCGCCCGGGGCCTGCCGGATACTGACCCTCGGAACGAGTTCAGGAGTGAATCATGCCGGTCAACCTGCTGGCGCGTGAACAGGCACAACTCGTGGTCGTGGATCTCCAGGAGAAGATGCTGCCGCACATCGCGCAGCGCGAGGACGTGCTGGCGCAGGCAGTGCGGATGATCCGCGCGGCGGGCGAGTTCGAGATCCCGGTCACCGTCTCGGAGCAGTACGTGCGGGGACTCGGTCCGACCGTGCCCGAAGTCACCGCCGCCCTGGAGCGGCTCCGGCACGCGCGGCTCGAGAAGACATCCTTCAGCCTGCTGAAGGACGCGCCGCTGCGCGCGCGGATCACCGGCCTGGCACGCCCGCAGGTCCTGCTCGTCGGCGTCGAGACGCACGTCTGCGTCCAGCAGACCGCGCTGCACCTGCTCGAGATCGGCCTGCTGCCCGTCGTGCTGGCGGATGCGGCGGGCTCGCGCCGGCCCGCGGACCGCGACACGGCGCTGGAGCGCATGCGCCAGGCCGGCGCGATCGTGACGACGGTCGAGTCGGCGATCTTCGAGCTGCTCGAGGCCTCGGGTACCGAGCTGTTCAAGCGCCTGCTGCCGATCGTGCGCTGATCAGCCGCGCGCGACCGACTCGGCCGGTGCCGTGGCGGGCAGCGCGAGCGGACGCGCGGCGTCCGTGATGGCGTTGATCTTCGCGGCGAAGCTGTTGTTGGCCGCGATGTCCTCGTCCGTGATGATGTGTACGTCGAGCAGGCCTTCGGTGCGGTAGCCGGTCCGCAGGTAGTTCACCTCCGACAGGCACAGGCTCCACCCCTCGCACCAGCGCTCCAGCGCGGCGCGCTGCTCGGCGGTGCCGGCAAAGTGCACCAGCAGGTCGATGTCGCTGGCCGGGCCGGCGGTGGCGTTCTTCGTGCTGCCGAAGACGTAGAGCGCGTTCACCCCGAAACGGTGGGGGTCGAGTTGCGACGCGATCCGCTCGGCCATTCGCAGCCGCCAGCGCCAGTGCTGGCCCTGCTGCGGCTCGCTGTCGGCGACGCCCGCGTCGACCGGCTCGAGCACGTCGGTCGGCGGGGCGAGCACCGCGAGCGCCTCGTCGAGATCGGCGTTCATCAGCAGGCGCAGCACACAGCCGTCCGCCGCCCGCGGCACGTCGATCACGCGCACCGTGTCGCCCAGCTCGGCGCACTCCGGCAGCATGTCGGACAGGATGTTGGGGGCGCGGGTCAGGAACAGTTCGTTGAACACCGACCCGTCTTCGTCGGGATACAACGGCAGGTAGCGGATGTTCGCCTCGACCAGGTCCTGGAAGAAGTGCGTGCCGAAGGACAGGTCCGGCGTGTACTCACCCTTCTTCCGCGCGATCTCGATCAGCGCCGCCGTGTTGTTGATGTCGGAGTAGGTCACCTGCACGCCGAGCTTGATGTCGCCGCGGCTGCCCCAGCGGCCCGGCCCCATCAGGATGAACTGGCGCTTGGGCAGGAGCTTGTTGAGCTTGCCGACGGCGCGGCCGACGGCAATCAGGTCCTCGCGCCGCCCGAGGTCGGCATAGCGGTCCGGGTCGACGTACACGATGTGCGTGATGTTCGGCACGCTGCCGTTCGAGACGTAGCGGCGGGCGGAAAAGACGATGCGCTCGCGCGCGATGTCGCGCGGGATCGGCACCGGCTTGGCGTGCTGGGCCGCGGTCTGCGCGCGGCACTGCAGCAGGTACAGGTCCGTGCCGTCGGAGGCGAACTCCACGTCCACCGGCGTATTCAACTCGTGCTGGAGCAGCGTGAGCAGCGCGTGCACCTGCTTGACGAACGGCGTCCGCGTGAGCAGGCCTTCAAAGGTGACCACCACGTCGTCCTGCGCGAAATCGACGCCCCCCCGCATCGGCACGCGCAGCCGGCCGTGCTCGTAGATCGAGATGAGCTGCTCGATCGCGGGAATCTCGTCGCCGTGCGTTCGCAGGAACTCGATGACCTCCACGGTCTCGAACTTTTTCTGCCGGAGGTTGATCACGTCCATGTAGCGCGGCGCATAGCGGGCGACTTCTTCGGCGGACGCGTTGGCCCGCAACCCCGGCTGTCCGGGCGAGACCAGCACCGGGAAGTCGTCGCCGACGCGGTCCACGGCGCGCGTGCCCAGCCCCGGCACGAGCCGGACCAGGCCGTCCTCGCGCGCGATCCGCGGCGACCAGCGGAATTCGTTGTGACTGAACGCCACGCCCGCGAAGGCGGGCAGGAACATGTCGCCGATGCGGTTGCCGACGACCTGCTGGATCATGATGCCCATGCCTTCCTGGAAGTCGAGCAGGTTCCGCTCGGTGCGGTACTCGATCGGGTCGGGGCTGAAGGCGGAGGCGTAGACCTCGGCAATCGCGTCGGTCAGGGCGCTGAGGCGCTGCTGCTTGGTGCCCTGGTTGGCGAGGAACAGGCTCTTGTACTTGCCGCTGAACGCGGCGCCGAAACGATCCTCCAGCAGGCTGCTGCTGCGGACGATCAGCGGGTGGTCGCCCAGGTCATCCAGAGCCATCGACAGGCCCTTGATGATGTCGGTGGAGAACCCGGAGTGCTTGAAGACCTGGACGATGTCCGGGTACTCCTGGCGGATCTCGTCGATGTCCTTGTACTTCTGCGTGAAGACGTCCTCGAGATGGTTGCAGTAGACGAAGTCGTGCAGCCCGTCCGAGGTAAGATACCAGGTGCGCGGCACGCGGATTCGGCCCAGCAGCTCCGTGTCGCGGCCGTGCTGCCGGATGATCTGGCTGGCCAGGAACAGCCCGGAGCTCTTGCCGCCGATCTTTCCGTGCCCGCGGGTGGGAAAGATCATCCGGCCGAGCAGCTCGTGGAAGTCGTGAATCTCGACGTAGTTCTTGGCGATGTTCACGTACTCGAGCTGGTCGGACAGGAAGCGCCGCACCAGCGAGACGCGCAGACCCTTGCGCGTCGAGTTCGACAGCTCCACCTCGCCGTGGGTCGCGTGCTGGTAACGGTGGATCGCGTCGGCGACCTCGGACAGCGTGGTGTGGTAGTTCTCGAGCGTGTTGACGAGAAAGCTGGCGCGGTCCTGCTTGATCCAGCGGTGCACGCACGTCACGATCTCGTTGTCGCTCAGGTGCGCCGCCGCGACGCGGAAGACTTCGTCGACCAGGGCGGGCGTGGGCAGGTTCCCCGCGACCTGCCGCGGCTGGTTGGAATCCTGGAACACGTCCGAACCGTCGCCGCGCGGGCCCACCCGGAACCGTTCCAGCAGCTCTTCCGCGTCCTGCACGCCGCTCCAGCACAGGTGGTTGATCATCTTCCGCGCGATGCGCACGAGCAGGCTCTGGTCGGTCCGGCGCAGCAGGTCGAGAATGACCGACCACTCGTGCGTGGAACTGCGCGAGGCCTCACGGTGCGCTGCGCGCCACTCGCGCATGGAGTCCATCAGCCGGCGATGCGTGATGCAGCTGCTCAGGCGGTCGGCGACGGTGTCGATCAGCTTGCGCTCGGGATGCAGGAAGGGGCCTTCGTCGGCGCTGGGCATCGCCGCGCGGTAGCTGACTTCGATCGTGCCGCCCGGCTCGCCGAAGACCAGCAGCGGGGCCCGCTGCACCCAGGGCGTTTCGGTGTAGCCTTCCGTTTCGTAAATCTCGCCCTCGTGCGTGATCCGGACCTGGCATACGTCGGGGTACTGCCAGCCGTTGGGCAGCGCCTCGATGATCCCGCGGAAGATCGTCTGCAGCGGTACGTTCGAATCGCTGGTCAGCTCCTCCACCTCGTAGAGGCACTCCAACTCCTTGGCCCGCTCCTGCAGGGCGGACACCAGGTTGGCCAGCGTGCCGCCGCCCTCACCCGGCGCAGGGGCCGGCTCGGGGGCGGAACGCACGGGCGAGGAGTCCTTGGCTGGCGTCATGGCGGATCTCCGCACGCCGGGCCGGACGTACCGCCGGCGCGCCATGCGTGCTGTGCAATGATTGTATCGGCTGTCGCGGAAGGGCCGGCGTGCGGCGCCGGCCGGCGGGTGCTCAAGGGGCGGCCTCCGCCACGCAGCCGTCGCGGATCTCGACCACCCGCCGGCAGCGCCGCGCCACGCCCGGGTCGTGCGTGACCAGCACGATCGTGCGGCCGCTGGCGTTCAGCTCGTCCAGCAACTGGAGAATCAGTTGCCCGGTCTGGCTGTCGAGGTTCCCCGTGGGCTCGTCGGCCAGCAGCAGCGCCGGGTTGTTCATCAGTGAGCGGCCGATGGCCACGCGCTGCTGCTGCCCGCCGGACAGCTCGTGCGGCCGGTGGTGAACCCGGTCGGCCAGCCCGACCCGCGCGGCCATCTCGAGGGCGCGCTGGCGGCGCTGTTCCGGCGGCACCCCCTGGTAGAACAGCGGCGTCTCGAGGTTCTGGAGCACCGACTGGGCCCCGATCAGGTTGAAGCTCTGGAACACGAAACCGATCCGCTGGCCGCGGGCGTCGGAGAGCTCGTCATCGCTGAGCTGGGACACGTCCCGCCCGTCGAGCCAGTACGTGCCGCTGGTCGGCCGGTCCAGGCAGCCCAGCAGGTTCATCAGCGTGCTCTTGCCGCTGCCGGAGGGACCGATGATGGCCAGATAATCACCGCGGCGGATGGTCAGCGTGACGTTGCGCAAGGCATGCACCGCCACGGAACTGCCCGGCGCGCGGTATACCTTGCAGATCTGCTCGAGGCGGACAACGTCGTGGCCGTTGCTGGAGTCCATGCGGCGCCGGGTCCTTGCATAACCGGTCGGGTCTTGCCATAATACGGGGCTTGCTGTCGGCGCGGTAGTCCACCCGCCGCCAGCCTGGACAGGAAGCGACGCATGAAGAAAGGCATTCATCCGGATTACGTGGAAGCCCAGGTGACCTGCGCCTGCGGCAACAGCTTCAAGACGCGGGCCACCCAGCCGAACCTGCGCGTGGACATCTGCTCCGAGTGCCACCCGTTCTACACCGGCAAGCAGAAATTCGTCGACACCGCCGGCCGCGTGGAACGCTTCCAGAAGAAGTTCGGCGGCAATTACTTCAAGAAAGAAGAGAAGCCCGCCGGCGGTCGGTAGCGACGCCGGTGTGAGACTGGTGCGGCGGCCCCGGGTGCGTCCCGCGGGCCGCCGTTTTTTGATCTGATTCTCGCGGGCCCCCGCCGCACGGACGTGACGTGCCATGTCGATTGATGTCGCCGATCCTGCCTGGATGAACCGCGTGGCCGAGATGGTGCGGCGGCGCGACGAGCTGGCGGCGGAGATGAGCCGGCCGGAAGTCGCCTGCAACGGTCCGCTGATGGTCAAGCTCGGCCAGGAGCACGGCGCGCTGGAGAAAGTGGCGCGGCTGTACCACGACTACCGCGACGTGATGCGGCAGCTCGAGGAGACGCAGCAGATCCTCGCGCAACCGGGGTCCGACGCGGAACTGCGCGAATTCGCGGAGGCCGAGCGGCCCGGACTGCTGGCCCAGCGCGACACCGCCCTGAAAGCGCTCCAGGAGCGGCTCGTCACGGGCGATGAGGCGAGCATCCGCTCGATCATTCTCGAGGTGCGGGCCGGCACGGGCGGCGAGGAAGCGGCCCTGTTCGCCGGCGAGCTGCTGCGGATGTACCTGGCCTACGCGGCCCGCAAGGGGTTCAAGGCCGAGACGCTCTCGGTGTCCGATTCGGACCTGGGCGGCATCAAGGAAGCGATCGTGAACATCTCGGGCGACGAGGTGTACCTGCACTATCGCTTCGAGGCCGGCGGGCATCGCGTGCAGCGCGTGCCGAAGACCGAGGCCCAGGGTCGGATTCATACCTCCGCCGCCACGGTCGCCGTGCTCCCCGAGCACGAGGAGATCGAGGTCGACATCGACTGGGAGAAGGACGTCATCGAGCACGTCAGTCGCGCCGGCGGCCCCGGCGGGCAGAACGTGAACAAGGTCTCCAGCGCGATCCGGCTGGAGCACGTGCCGACGGGGATCACAGTTTCGATGCGTGACGAAAAGAGCCAGCACAAGAACCGCGCCAAGGCCCGGCGTGTGCTGGCCTCGCGTGTCTACGAGCACTTCGCCTCGCAGCAGCGCGAGCAGATCTCGGCGGATCGGCGGAGCATGGTCGGCAGCGGCGACCGCAGCGACCGCATTCGCACGTACAACTTCCCCCAGGACCGCTGCACGGATCACCGCATCAACAAGGACGTCTTCGGCCTGGACCGCATCCTCGCCAACGGCGAGTTCGACGAGTTCCTCGCGGAACTGCACGACCGCGATCTGCGGATGCGGCTCGAACGGCTATAAGCGCACCCGCCGCCTCGCCCGCGCGCCCCTCGATCCCTCGATCCCTTGATCCCTCGATCCCTCGATCCGTTGACCTTACGGACAGTCGCAGCCGGCTTCGCCGATGCAGCCCACGAACGCGTCAATGTCAAACGCGTCGACCGTGCCATCGCAGTTGATGTCCGCATGCATCCGGTCGCAATCCGGGAACGCGGCGTAATAGGCCTCTTCATCGGCGAGGGCCAGCACGAACGGATCGATGTCAAATGCGTTCAGCACGCCATCGCAGTTCAGGTCGCCCGTGTCCGACGCTTCCACGGGGCACGTGCACATGTTCGCCGTGAGCTGCGCCCAGTCGCCGCCGCCGAACGTCGCGCCCGTGTTCCCGCAACTGTAATACACCAGCCGATCTGCGCGCCACGCCACGGCGGACTTGCCCTCCGATCCCACCGTGCCATCCGACTCCGCTCCGGGCTGGAGTTCGACGACGACATCGTACGCCACATAGGTGGTGACACCGGCATGTACGCAATCGGCGCCGTCGCCTGCATACGCCCCGCCGCAACAGCCGATGATTGCCGGGCAGTACTCCGCTGTCATGATCCGGCCCGCCAGGTGGTTGCCGCTGTCGCCGTAGCAGCCCGAGCCGAGGATCACCTTGCCGCCGGCGTCGACAAAGTCGGCCAGCCGGTCGCCCATCAGCTCGGCGTCGTCATATGGGTAGTTCACCCAGGTCATGACGCAGTCGTAGTCGAGCAACTGCGACACGGTCGGCGTGAAGACGCGCGCGTCGAGGTAGTCGATCGGTCCGCCGACGAGCACCGCGAGTTCGGATCGGAACGTCATCTGGTCCGCCTCACTGGGTGCGTACAACACGCTGACGTCAGCCTGGGCCGCCACGGCCAGCGCGCCGAGCATCACGACGCGGCGGCTCCAGGCCGCGAGTACGTTGGAGTGGAAACTCACGATGTGTCCTCCTTTTGTCGAGAAGTGCCATCCCACACAAAGCCGCGCACCGCTTATGGTGTGCGGTGTACGTCGTCGCCACAGGTCGCTGCCACGCCTGCTCCTGAACGGCCAGTGCGGCAATTCGCCGCCGATGTGCGCCGCGCCGCTTGCACGGCGCCCGCCGGCATTGGCATCAGTGCAATCACGTGACCAATCGGCGAGCGAATTGTGCGTGCGCTGATCCGTCGTGCGGCGAAACCAGTATACCACCCCCGAGCGAAGTCGAGCATGTTTTTTGCCCGCAATCCCGCGTGGAACGGCGAATCATGCAACGATAAGCGCTGCAATGTGTTGCGTTCTACCGCCGTGACGCGCGACTGGGCGTGATCATGTCGCGGGCCCGGTGTGCGGCGGCCGCCTACTTTCTTTTCGCGTGACTCCGCGGCGCGGTCGCTGCCGCCGGGTAGATGCCCTTTCGCACGTAGATCGGCCGGACGAGCCTTCGCAACGCTGGCAGCACTGAGGCATACGCCGTGGCCGCCAGGATGCAGCCGCCGCCCCCGATGCGCAGTGCCGCCGGCGCCCCGAGGTGCTCGGTCAGCCAGCCGGCCAGCAGGCTGCCGAACGGGGTCATGCCGATGAAGGCCATCGTGTAGAGGCTCATCACGCGGCCGCGCTTGTCGTCATCGACAATCGTCTGCAACACCGTGTTCGTGCTCGTGATCTGGAGAATCATGCCCAGCCCGGCCAGCGCCAGCAGCGCGGCGGCCGGCGGCACGCTGCGCATGAAGCTCAGGGCGACCAGCGCACAGCCGAAGAGCGCTCCGCCCGACGCCAGCACGCGCCCCAGGCCGAGAACGCTCCGGCGGCGCGCGATGAAGACTGCACCGCACAGCGCGCCCAGCCCGGCGGCCCCGAGCAGCAGCCCGTACACCCGCGAGTCGCCGCCCAGGACCTCGCGGACGAACACGGGCAACACGGTCGCGTAGGACATGCCCAGCAGGCTCGTGACCGCCAGCAGCGCCAGCGTGTAGCGAATGGGCGGAAAACCGAAACCATACGCGAAACCCTCGACCAGGCTGCGCCACACCGGCGGGCGCACGTGGCTGCGTGGCCGCGGCGGAGTCCGCATCGCCAGCAGGGCGGCGATCACCCCGATGTAGCTGATCGCGTTGAGCAGGAAGCACAGACCCTCGCCGATGGCGGAGATCACGACGCCGGCGATCGATGGCCCGATCAGGCGCGTGCCGTTCATGAGAGTAGAGTTCAGGGCGATCGCGTTGCTGAGGTCCTCCGGCCGATCGACCATCTGGACGACGAAGGCCTGGCGCGCCGTCATGTCGAACGCGTTGATGGTGCCGAGCAGGAGGCTCAGCCCGATGACGTGCCAGACGGTGATCGTGTGCGACAGCGTGAGCGCCGCGAGCACGCTGGCCTGGACCAGCGCCGCCGACTGCATCCCGATCAGCACGGCCCGCAGGGGCCAGTGATCCGCGACGATTCCGGCCAGCGGCCCCAGCAGCAGCACGGGAATCTGGGCCGCGAAGCCGACCTGGCCCAGCACGAGCGGCGAGTCAGTCAGCCGGAGCACGAGCCAGCTCACGGCGACCGACTGCATCCAGGTGCCGATCAGCGAAACGCTCTGCCCGCCGAAGAACAGCCGGTAGTTGCGGTGGCGCAGCGCGCGCAGCCACGGCCGCCCGGCGGCCGGTTGCGCCGCGGACGCGTACGCCGCCGCCTCGGCGCCGCCGATCATCGGCGCGGGCGGTGCGGCGATGGGAATCGACTCCGACGGGGGTACCACCTCGGCCACGCCTGTCTCCGCACGTATCCCCGATCGTAGCAAGGCTCTGCCGGCATGCCGCCCGCAGACCGACCGTCTGGTTCGATTCTGGAGCGTGATGGGGGCCGGAACTCCCGGCGGAGCCCCTGCACGAGCTGGGGGTCCTCGCAACCCTTGTGCGGCGCCGCTGTCGTTTCGGTTTGCGAAGCGACGAAGAGTCCATGGGCTTGCGCCCACGGCTCTGTTGGGAGCCGGCGCTCCCGTCAGAGCCCCCGGCCCAAGCCGGGAGTCATCCCTCTCATCTTGTGGGGCTGTTCTCGGTTCGGTTTGCCATCGGACAGGAGGGCTTACGCCCACGGCTCTATAGGAGCCCGGAATCCCCCCAAAGTGGTGGCGGACGGACTTGAACCGTCGACCTGCGGGTTATGAATCCGCCGCTCTAAACCAGCTGAGCTACGCCACCGCAAACCGGTAGTATATCCGACCTCGCGCGACGGTAAAGCCCGTCGGCCGCGGCGGATGGACCGTCATTCACCGGCCGGGCCGCGTCCCGCGCCGGCCGCCGGCACGCCAGGGGCCGGGCT
>CAZVRR010000150.1:0-9497 GCA_964629745.1 uncultured Planctomycetales bacterium
AAACAGCGTCGGTTGGGCGGAACCGTCGTGTTCGTCGTGCGCTGCGGCCGCCATCCCTGGCTCCTTGGGGGGTCTCCAGCACAGGCTATAGTATCACGCGCGGCGGACGTGTACAGGTCGCGAGTCGGCCGCCCCGCCGCCGGGAGAGACCCCATGCCCCTGGATTCGCGCAGGCGTCGTGAGCTCATGGCCGCGGGTCATGCCTTGCGCCCAGAGATCACGGTCAAGGCTGGCGCGATCTCCGCGGCCGCCGTGGAACACGTCCGTGCGTACCTCGACGCGCGTGAGCTGGGCAAGATCCGCGTGCAGACGGACAGCAAGCAGGAATGCCGGCAGGTCGGGGAGGAGCTGAGCCGACGGGTCCCGTGCGAGGTCGTGACCTGCATCGGGCACGTGCTCCTCGTGTGTCGCACCGAGCCGCAGCCGGGCTGACGCCGCCGGCCGCCCATGTTTCGCCCCAGTCACCGCGCGGCGCTGCCGCGGTATAATTCCGCGGACGTCAGGGGCGCGGGGCCGAACCGAGAAAAGGAGACTGCGATGGGACGGATGGCACTGATCCTGGCGCTGCTCGGCATGGCGGGAGCACCGGCGGGCCCGGAATCCCGCGCCCTGCGCGCACACGTCGACCCGCGGGTCGAGTTGCTGAGCATTATCTTCCGACTCGCCGGCAATCCCGAATACAACATGGACAACTCGAAGTCGCCCTACGCGGACGCGGTGCAGGCGCACTTCGGCAATCTGCGTACGCATCCGGCGGTCACGCTCGCCCAGGAGCTGCGCGGCAGGGACGGGATCAGCTTCGACGCGGTCATGAGCCTGGCCGTGCACGTCGACGAGGTCCCGACGCTGAACGAGAAGCTGCCCTTCGACCAGCGGCCGGCCCGCCTCGACGCGCGCTGGAAGCCCGACACCGCCCGCGAGTTCCTCCGTCGCGCACGCCAGTTCGTGAGCGACTCCGAATTCAAGTCCTTCCTGCGCAGCCAGCGGAGCTTCTACGAGGCCGCCGGGCAGCGCATGACGGAAAAGCTCGCCGAGCGCGACTACCTGCAGTGGTTCGACGCGTTCTTCGGCACGCGCCCGGATACGAGCTACGAGGTCATCGTCGGGCTGCTGATCGGCGGACAGAACTACGGCGTGGGCGTGCTCTATCCCGGCGGAAAGGAAGAGATCTCGCCCGTGATGGGCGTCTACCGCTTCGACGAGCAGGGGTTGCCGGTCTTCGATGACTCGTTCGTTCCCACGCTCGTGCACGAGCTGACCCACTCGTACACGAATCCGCTCGTCGACAAGTACGAGCCGCTGCTCGAGCCGGCCGGCAAGCGGCTGTATGGCCGCTTCGGCCGGGAAATGGAGCGGCTGCACTACGGAAACTGGAAGACGATGATCTACGAGTCGCTGGTCCGCGCCTGCACCGCGCGCTACCAGCTCGCCAACGACACCCGGGAACTCGCGATCCAGTCCGCGAAGGAGGACTACAAGCGCGGCTTCAAGTGGCTCGGCGACCTGGTCATGCTCCTCAACGACTACGAGGCCGACCGGCAGCACTACCCCGGCCTCGATGATTTCATGCCCAAGGTGGTCGTGTTCTTCGAGCAGCAGGCGCGCGAGTACGACCCGCAGCCGGAAGCGGCGCCGGAGGTCGTGAAGCTCCCCCCGCCGCAAGTGGTCTCGATCGTCCCGCTCAACGGGGCGACCGATGTCGATCCCAAGCTCCCGGCCATCGTCGTGGTCTTCAACCAGCCGATGGTCGACAAGTCGTGGTCGATCTGCGGAGACGGGCCGCATTTTCCCAAGCCCAGCGGCGACGTGGCCTACGACCCGACGTGCACCATCCTGACAATCCCCGTGAAGCTCAAGCCCAACTGGGACTACGAGTTCGGCCTGAACTGCGAGTCGTTCCACGGCTTCAAGAGCGCCGCGGGCGTCGAGCTCGAGCCCGTCCTCGTGAAGTTCAAGACGAAGAAGAAGTAAACGGCGCGCACCGCGCAGGGCGGCCGGGAGTCCGGACATGACCAACGCCGACGTGGCGCGCGTGTTCAACGAGATCGCCGACCTGCTCGAGATCCAGGGCGCCGACTCGTTCCGCATCAGCTCGTACCGGCGCGTCGCCCGCACCATCGAGGACCTGGCCGTCGACATTCATGACGTGGCCGCGCGCGGCGACCTGACGCGCCTGGCCGGCGTCGGAAAGACCTCGGCGCAGAAGATCCAGGAGCTGCTCGACAGCGGCGAGCTCACCCTGCGCCGCGAACTCGGCGCCGCCGTCCCCGAGACGCTGCTCGAGCTGCGCGCGGTGCCCGGCCTGGGACCCAGGAAGATCGCGCTGTTCTGGCGCGAGTGCGGCGTCCAGTCGCTCGCCGACCTCAAGGCGGCCCTGGCCGACGGCCGGCTGGGCTGCCTGAAAGGCATCAAGGACAAGACGCTCGAGCAGATCCGCACCGGCATCGAGTTCCTCGAGCGCAGCGGCGGGCGCGTGCGTATCGGCGTCGCGGCGGCCATCGCGCGCGCCGTCCGCGAAGCGCTGCTGCAGGTGCCCGGCGTGCAACGCGTGGAAATCGCCGGGTCGCTGCGGCGCGGACGCGAAACGATCGGCGACCTCGACCTGCTGTGTGCCACCAGCAATCCCGCGGGCGCCGGCACGGCCTTTCGCACGCTGCCGGGTGTGCAGCAGGTGCTCGGGGCCGGCGATACGAAGAGTTCCATCGTGTTCGAGTACCGGCCGCGCCGCACAATCCAGATCGACCTGCGCGTCGTACCCGCCGCGTCCTTCGGCGCCGCGTGGCAGTATTTCACCGGGAGCAAGGACCACAATGTCCGGCTGCGCGAGCTGGCGGTGCGGCGCGGCTGGTCGCTCAACGAGTACGGGCTGACCGAGGGGCAGCGCGTGATCGCGGCCGAGCGCGAGGAAGACATCTACGCCGCGCTTGGTCTGCCCTGCTTCCCGCCGGAGCTGCGCGAAGACCGCGGCGAGTTCGAGCTGACGGCCCTGCCGGACCTGCTCGCGCAGAACGACATCCGCGGCGACCTGCACGCGCACACGGTCGACAGCGACGGCGTCCACCAGGTGGAGGAGCTGGCGCAGGCCTGCCGCGCGCGGGGCTACGAGTACCTGGCCATCACCGACCATTCGCGCAGCAGCACGATCGCGAACGGCCTCACCGCCCAGCGGCTGCTGGGGCAGGTGAAACGGCTGCGCCACACTCAGGCCGGGCTGGCGGGGTTCACGCTGCTGGCCGGCTCAGAGGTCGACGTGCATACCGACGGCACGCTGGATTTTCCCGACGACGTGCTGGCGCAGCTCGACTTCGTCGTGGCCTCACTGCACGTCGGCATGGGGCGCGACATCGAGGCCAACACGCGCCGGACGCTGGCCGCCATCCGCAACCCGTACGTCAACGTGATCGCGCACCCGACCGGTCGCCTGCTCAACAAGCGCGATGCGATGCCGCTCGACCTGGAGGCAATCTGCCGCGAAGCCGCCCGGACGGGAACGGCGCTCGAAATCAATGCATCGACCTACCGGCTCGACCTGAAGGACCAGCACGCGCGGCTGGCGCGCGACATGGGCGTGACGATCTGCATTTCCACCGACGCCCACGCGATCGATCAACTCGACGAGATCGCCTTCGGCGTGCTCACCGCGCGCCGGGCGGGATTGCGGGCGGCCGACGTGCTGAACACGCGCAGCGTCGCCGACGTGCAGGCGTTCGTGCGCGCCAAGCGCGCCGCGGCCCTGTCCTGAGGGCTGCCCCCTGAGGGTTGGCTCCGGCCGCCGCCCGCGTTCAGGGCGCCTGGGCCGTTGCGCCGCGCATCCAGTCCACGCGCTGAATCTGCCGCCGCCCGATCGTGGTCTGCAGATCAAGGTGCGCATCGCCGCGCCGCACTTCCAGGGCAATCGACTGGCCCACCGGGCTGGTGCCGATGCGCTCGGCGAGGTCCATCGGCTCGTCGATCCGGTCCTGGCCGTAGCGCAGCAGGATGTCGCCACAGCGCAGGCCCGCCTGCTCCGCCGGTCCACCCGGGTCGACGCGTTCCACGTACACGCCCTGGTTCCCGCCCAGGCCGGCGGCGCTGCGCTCCGCAGGCTCGAGTTCACGTACCGTCAGCCCGATGTAGCCGTGCTCGACGGGACGGCCGGCCAACAGCGACTCGACGATCTGCCAGCGACCGGGCGTCATGGGAATCGCGAACCCGACGCCCTCGTCGTCCACGGCCCGCGCGTGCACCGCCGTCACGACACCTACCAGCTCGCCCTGGATGTTGAACAGCGGCCCGCCGGAGTTGCCGGGGTGAATCGACGCGGTGGTCTGAATCATGTCGACGTAGAGCCGGTCATCCGCCTCGCCCAGGCCGGGCAGGCGCCGGCCGAGATTCGAGATCACGCCCACGGAAACACAGAGCTTGCCGTCGTTGCCCAGCCCGAACGGATTGCCGACGGCGATGCTCCACTGACCGCGCTGCACCGAATCCCAGCGGCAGACAGTCACGGGCGTCAGCTTGACGCCGTCGACGCGCAGTACGGCCAGGTCCGTGCGCTGATCGCTGGCGGTAACCGTCCCGCGCCGCGTCGTGCCGTCGTTCAGAATCACGTCGATCTGCCACGCCCCGTGAATGACGTGCTCATTCGTGAGAATCGAGCCGTCCGCGCGCACAACAATCCCGGTACCGTTGGTAATCACGGACTGGCCCGAATCACCCTCGGGCTCCGACCACGACGACTGACCCGACTGCCGCCGATGCGCACGGATGCTGACCACGCTCGGCGATACGCGCTCGGCAATCTGCTGAAACGCCCGTTCGAGCGCCGCAAGATCGACCTGCATGTTCGGCGGGACGGCGCCGGCCGGCGCCGCCTGCACCGACGCGGATAACGCTCCGGCTACTACCAGTAGCGTCAACAGGCATCCGACTCCCCCCAAGTGCGGTGCTGCCCCGGCGACGCGACGACGCGCAACGGTACAGTCCATCCGTCAAACCTCGCGCGGAGTACCGGCGGGACAGGGCGGAGGTCGGTTTCGCCCCACCTGCCTACGGGTACTTTTCGGCCGGCTCGCTGCCGCCCGTAAGCAAACGCGCACTGCCACTCACTGAATCGATTGTAATAGGACCTGATTTCGTGACAAGCAATTAATTCAGATTTTTGTGGTCGAATTAACGCTTTTTCGCACCCTTCACCGCAACGGCCGGCCGCGCCTCCGCGGTTTCGGGCGCCTTGGGCTTGGCCCCGTCGGTGCCCTCGGCGTCCGGCGCCTTGGGGAGCTTCAGCTCGAGCACCCGCGCGCGAATCTCGCGCATCAGCTCGGCGTTGTCGCGCAAGAACTGCCGGGCGTTTTCGCGCCCCTGGCCCATCCGCGTCTCCCCGTAGCTGAACCACGTGCCCGTGCGGCTCACCACGCCCAGCTCCGCCGCAACGTCGAGCAGATCCGACTCGCGACTGATGCCGCTGTCGAAGTAGATGTCGAACTCCGACTCGCGGAACGGCGGCGCCATCTTGTTCTTGACGACCTTTGCCTTGATGCGCGTGCCGATCACCTGCTCGCCGTCCTTGAGCATGCCGATGCGACGAGTATCGATGCGCACCGAAGAGTAGAACTTCAGCGCGCGGCCGCCGGGCGTCGTCTCGGGCGAGCCGTACATCACGCCGATCTTCTCGCGGATCTGGTTGATGAAAATGATCGCCGTGCGGCTCTTCGACGCGACGCCGGTGAGCTTGCGGAGGGCCTGGCTCATCAGGCGCGCCTGGGCGCCGACCTGGGCCTCCCCCATCTGGCCCTCGAGCTCGTGGCGCGGCACCAGGGCCGCGACCGAATCCAGCGCGATCACGTCGAGCGCGTTGGAACGCACCAGCAGCTCGCAGATCTCGAGCGCTTCCTCGCCGCAGGACGGCTGGTTGACCATCAGCTCCTCGAGGTTGATACCGATGCGCTTGGCCCAGGTGGGATCGAAGGCATGCTCGACGTCGATGAAGGCGGCCGCGCCGCCGGCACGCTGGGCCTCGGCGACCACGTGCAGGGTCAGCGTGGTCTTGCCGGAGGACTCGGGCCCGAAGATCTCGATCACGCGGCCGCGCGGGATGCCGGCGCCGCCCAGGGCCAGGTCCAGCGAGAGCGTGCCGGTCGACACGCCCTCGTAGATCCGCAGCGCGCTGTTCTTGAGGAACATGATACTGCCCTTGCCGTAGGCCTTCTCGATCTGCTGCAGGGCCCGGCCCAGGGCTTCCTTGCGATTGCCCTCGCGTTCATCCGCCATGACGAATCCTCGCTCGCCGAAAGGTCTTCCCGCGCCGGCTGCGCCGCCCGGCTCGTTTCGGTCCACAATGTCCATTATGCAAACAAAACCCGAACTGTCAATCCGCCGGCGCGATTTTCCCGCGCCCCGGGATCAGCTCGCGCGGCACGCCGATGTCGACCACCACCACGCGCCCCACGAATGACCGCGCCGCCGGCGCCTCGAAGCCGACCTTCGCCGCCACCATGGTCACCGTGGCGTCCGCCCGGAAGCACGGCTCGTGCGGCTCGCCCGTGTCGGCATTCAAGCCGGAGGGCAGGTCAATCGCGATTCGTCGGGCACGCCGCGCCGCGTTGGCCGTCCGAACGAGCGCGGCCATCGGCGCGCGCAGTTCGCCGCTCGAACCCGTGCCCAGCAACGCGTCGACGATGACCGCGGCGCGGTCGGCCACCGCCTCCGCCTGTGCCAGCCCCCCCGGCTCGTAGGCTGGCAGAAACGGCAGTCCCATGCGTTCCAGGATCCGCAGGTTGACCGCCGCATCCCCGCGCACCCGCGCGGGCGCGGCCGCGAGCGCGACCGTGACGGGCACGCCGCTGTTGTGCAGGTGGCGCGCCGCGACGAAGCCGTCGCCGCCGTTATTGCCGCTGCCGCACAGGACGAGCACCTGTTCACCGCGCGGGTGAACCAGGGCCCGGTGAATGACCTCGGCGCAGCGCCGGCCCGCGTTTTCCATGAGCACGATGCCGGGCACGCCGACATGTTCGATGGCCAGCACGTCGAGTTCGCGAATCTGCTGGCAGGTCAGGGCTTCGCCGGGCGGATAGGGCAAGGCCATGGCGTCACTCCGCGCACCAGTGAACCGACCGCCGCGCGGCGCGTCAAGCCGGGCCACCAGCGGGCAACGCAGAGCTCTCCCGCTACGCCCCCGGCGCGCGCCGCGCCGCCTTGATCATCGGCGGGTTCACCGGCTGCGAGGCCTCGCCCATCTCCGGGTTGTGCTTCGTGGGGATGGCCTTGATGCGGTCGACCACGTCCATCCCCTCGACCACCCGGCCGAACGCGCAGTAGCCCCAGCCGTCCTGGCCGGGGTAGTTCAAAAAGTCGTTGTCCGCCACGTTGATGAAGAACTGCGACGTCGCCGAGTGCGGGTCGCTCGTGCGGGCCATCGCCACCGTGCCCACCGTGTGCTTCCGCCCGCGCGGCGCCTCGTTCTCGATCGGCGGGCGCCCGCCCTTGCGCCGCAACTTGAACCCCGCCTCGTAGCCGCCGCCCTGGATCATGAAATTGCGGATCACGCGGTGAAAGATCGTGCCGTCGAAGAATCCCGCATCGACGTAGGCGAGGAAGTTCTGCGCCGTCTCCGGCGTCGCTTCTTCATCCAGCTCAATGACGATCTGACCCCAGTCCTCGTCGCCGCACCCGATCGACAGTTCGACGCGCGCCGCCTGCGCCGCTCCACTCATTTCACACCTCGCCGCCACCAGCGGCCCGACATGACAGCGCCGCGGAAAACCCGCGGCGCCCGCCTGCTGCTGAACCCAGCGCGGCGTACCGACGCCGCACCGTTGTCGCATTCCCCCGGCCCTACGGCTCGTGCACCGGGGTGGTATTCCCCTCACCCTCCGGCGTTTCCTCCGGATCGGCCGGCGGCGCGGCCGGCTCTTCCGCCGGGGTGGACCCCGCCGCCGGCTCACCCCCGTCCGAGTCGCCGGTCTGCTCGGCGGACTCGTCGCGCGGCTCGCGCTCGATCGGCCGCGTCACCGGCGACGTCCTGGCCGGCCGCCCGAAGCGTCGCTCCTGTTCCTCCGGCTCCAGCCGGCGGGCCTTGGCGATGACCGGCGGCTCGAGCGGCAGCGACTTCTCGGCCTCCGAGACCGTCTTGCCTTCGGCCTTCCAGCGCTCGAACCGCCGCTGCGCCGCCGGGCTGACCGTCGTCGGCAGCTCGGCGATCTTCTCGAGCACTTCCATGCCCTCGACCACCTTGCCGAAGACGGTGTACCCGTACAAGCCGGCCTGCGGATAGTCGAGTTGCTCGTTGTTGGTCATGTTAATGAAAAACTGGCTTCGGCCGGAGTTCGGGTCCTCGCCGCGCGCCAGGGCCACCGTGCCGCGCTCGTTCTTGGCCGAGCCACGCCGGCTCTCGTTGTGAACCCCTTCGCCCAGGCCCTCCTTCTTCTTCTCGGTGGGACTGGTGTAGCCGCCGGCCTGGACGATGTAGCCGCGCAGGACGCGGTGGAAGATGGTGCCGTCGTAGAAGCCCTTCTCGACGTAGTCCATGAAGTTCCGCGCCGTCAGCGGCGTACGCTGCATGTTGACTTCGATCACCACCTGCCCCATCGGCTCGCCGCCGGCCGTCGCGATCTCCAGCTCCACGTACGCACGCATGCCGCCGCTCAGCTGCGGGGCGGGCGTGGGCTTGGTCGCCGCATCACCGGCGGGCGTCGTGCGCGCCGGACGCGAGGTCCGGGCAGCGCTCGGCGCGGAATGCGTGCGCGGCGGACGCCGCACCGATTCGCGGCCGGGCGGAGAATTCTGTGCCCAGGCGCCAACTCCACCCACCAGGATCACCATCAGCCATGCTGAGCGCCGTATCGTGCACATCGCGGTTCTCTCCATCGTGTTCCCGCGCTCACGCGCGGGTCGGCTCACCGGCCGCCTGCTCCGCCGTGCCCGTCATCCGCGCGAACCATTCGTCCGGCAGCGCGGTCGGGCGACCGTCGCGTCCGACACAGGCCAGCGTCGACGTGGCCTCGGCAAGCAGTACGTCGCCGCGCCGCAGCCGATAGCTGTGATCCACCCGAAACGGGCTCAGCCGCTCGGTGGTGGTCGTCAGCGTTAATGCGTCATCGTAGCGGGCCGGTGCCCGGAAACGACATTCCAGCCGTGCCACCACGTAATACAGGCCCGCCGCCTCCAGGTCGCGGTACGCGATGCCGTTGGCCCGCAGGAGTTCCGTCCGCCCCAGCTCGAAATAAACGGCGTAGTGGGCATGATGGAGATACCCCATCCCGTCCACCTCCGCGTAGCGCACGCGGATTTCCACGTCGTGGCTTTTGATCGCTTCACCCATGCCCTGCCAATTCCTCGCAGCGGCCGCCCTCGCCCACAAGCGGGGCATTCTACCGGCTGCCGCGCCGGAAACCACGAGCGGGCTTCGACCCGCCGTTTGCCCGGGCCCCGCGGGCGGGCACATTCACCCGGATGCCGCTTTCCGCCAGCAAGTGGTCCGCCGACGCACCGGCCGCCGCGCCTGAACCCGCCCGGCGCGA
>CAZVRR010000151.1:0-9461 GCA_964629745.1 uncultured Planctomycetales bacterium
TGTGACAGCGGGCGTCCGGGAGGTGCTGCCTCCGTGGCACCGCTTTGCAAGCGGTGCGAACACCGGTTGGAAACCGGTGCCACAATTGATGAGCCGGTGCCACATTGAACACCGGTTGGAAACCGGTGCCACAGACGGACACCGGTTGGAAACCGGTGCCACAAAGTGAAGAGCTGGTGCCACAGATGGGCACCGGTTTGGAAACCGGTGCCACAATTGAAGAACCGGTGCCACATTGAACACCGGTTGGAAACCGGTGCCACAGTCGAAAACCCGGTGCCACAGTAGAACACCGGTTGGAAACCGGTGCCACAAGTGGTTGAACATCGGTGCCTCAGTCTTTCGACGCCCCGGTCAGCAGCGCCACGAACGGATCGATGTCGAATGCGTTCACGGTACCGTCGCCGTTGATGTCCGCCAACTGCACATCACAGGCGGGCCACGTCGCAGCGTAAGCGGTCGGGTCAGTCAGCGCCAGGATGAATGGATCGATATCGAATGCATTGACGGCGCCATCGCAGTTCAGATCGCCTGCCGTGAACCCGCTGCCGGCGCTGATCGCAAAGACGCCGCTCGTCGCACTGCTGTTCTGGAACCGCAGATCCCGCGCGATCACACGCACGCGCACCGCGGGAATGCCCTTGCTGGGGGGCAGGCCCCAGTTATAGCTCGTCGCCGAGCCGGGAAGACCGCTGACAATCGTGTGCCAGGTCAGCCCATCGTCGTACGTCGCCTGGATATCGAACGAACGGAGCGCCTCGTCGTCGCTGGCGGTCCAGGTGATCGGGACCGTGCCCCCGCCGGGAAACTCGGCACCGGCCGCGGGGCCCAGGAGCGAAACGTCCGGCGGCGCATCGGCGAGCGACGGGTCCGGCCGGATCGTGAAGTAATCGGTGAACTCCCAGCGATTGCGGCCGCCGGCGCCGTAGTTGAAGCGCAGGCCGACCCGCGCCAGGTCGGTGCTGACCGGCGGGACCACCAGTCCCAGGGACAGGCAGTCCACGCCGGTATGCGCACCGCCCAGAGAGAAGGATTGGCCATCGCCGTCCAGAAACAGGACTGCGTCAACCGTGCCGCCCATGCCGCCGGTGAACTGCCAGCATACATCGACGACCTCCCCCGGCCGGAACGCGCCGACGATCGGGTCGGGGATCACGCGTTCGGTGAAGTCGAGATACGGAATGAACACGATCGCCTCGGCCCAGCCTTCCTGGCCGGCGTCGTCGACAGCCACCACGCGGAACACGGAGGGCTCGATGTTCGAACTCGGCGGCGCCTGCGGCACCGTCAGTTCGAGCGCCGTCTGGCCGGGCGGAATGTCGTCGATCAGCACTTCCAGCGGCGGGTTTTCACTGTGCGGCGAGAACAGGATGCGCTGCGTGACGATCGCGCTATCGTCACTGGCCGACCAGTTTAACACGACCGTGTTGCCTTCCTGCATCAGGAAGTACGGCTCGACCAGGCGCACGAGTGGCGGGTGATCGGTGAAATCCGGCGGAGTCGTGCGGAACGGGAGAACGTCCGCCAGTCCGGTGACGAGTTCGCCCTGCCCGCCTGGATTCGTGGGGTGTTGCGGGCCCGTCGGATGATTCCACCAGTTGTCCGGCGCGATGCCTTTGAGAGTCAGCGGATCCTGGACCTCGAGTGCGACGCCGTTGCCGGCGAAGGAGTTCGGATTCGTCGTGCCAGTAAGGTCGGCGGTGCCGGAGCCGAACCCGGGGGGCGCACCGGTAGAAGTCTGGACGCCGGTGTCGTTGTTCAGGACCCGGCACTTGCGGGCGGAAAAGAGGCCGAAGCCGCCGACCCGCCCGGCACGGATGTTGTCCTGCAGCAGCACGCTCTCCAGGCGCAAGGTGCAACGGCTGACGATCGCGCCGCCTTCCGCCCCCTGGAGGATGCAGTGTTCGAGCCGGGGCCGGGACGGGACGAGGTCGAAAGCGAGGCCCCACCACGGTGCAGCGGGCTCCAGCGGCTCGAAGACGATGGGGTTGTCCGGAAGGCCGTCGGCAATCAGCCGGCCGCTGACATACAGGAACAGTTCGGCGCCGGGACTGAATTTCACGTGCACGCCCGGCTCGATCGTGAGCTGACCGTCAAGCGCGGGGAACGCCGGATCGAGGTCGATGCGGTAAAAGAGGCCCGTGTCGGCGAACGTGATCTGACCGAGTGCGGTGCCGACCCCACCGTGCACGTAATTGTTGATGTTGCCCGTCGCGGGCAGCGTGCTGCCGGGAGCCACTCCGCCGCCGAGGAGGTGCACGGGGTACAAATTATTTTGAATCGTGTTGTCCGGGCCGAAGTAGTGATCAAACCCGGCTAGCTGGAAGGGCGCGTCGGTTGTGACGTTGTGCGCGACCACGTCATCGATGTGGACGGGCTGACCGGCTTTGCGGCGCTCGGTGAGCAGCGTGCTGCCGTCGAGTGTGACCGCGTCGAACAGGAGATACGACTCCTGGATCTCCACCGTGGGGCCGTCGAACGTCGAGTTGCGGATCGCCAGCGTGCCCCGGCGGCTGCGGACGTCACCGTCGCCGGTGAACGTGGAGTGATCGATCGTGATCGTGGTCGTGTTGTCGCCGTAGACGGCGACTTCATGGTGGACATACACGGGCAGGTCTGACACGACGTAGTCGAGGTGCGCGGCCCCGCCCGGCGCGACCTCGACGCCGCTGGCGAAGATCCCGCCGAGCCCGCCCGTCAGCGTGACGGGCGTGTCGGCGGCGCCGAGGAATTCGGCCAGCGCGGTGACGTGAACATTGCTATCGCTCGTGACGTGCAGGGCGGAGCCGGCCTCCCAGCGCATGGCGCCCACGACGTACAAGGTCGCGCCGTCCTGCACCAGCACGTCGACGCCCGGGTCGACAATGAGCGTTGCCGTCGCGACGATCGTCGTGTCCACATCGATCACGACCGGGCTGATGACGCTGGTCCAGTGCACCGTCTGGCCGGCAGCCGGCAGCGGCGGGCCGGCGGGCGGCGCCGCACTGACCACGAGTTCATCCACGCCGACGTACGAGGAGAAACACGCCCACGTGCAGGCATCGTCCACGTAATAGCGCAGCGCCAGGCGGCCCGGACCTGGGACCGTGGCCGACACCAGCGTCCACCCGGTCAGCGGAATCGGGCTCAGGTCGGCCAGCACCTCTGTGAAATCGCCGACGGCGTCCGGCCCGCTGCCCGTGCCGGTTCCGCCCGTGGGCGAATAACGCAGTTGTAACGTGTCAAAGTTGCTCGACTCCATGCGGCGCACGCGGAACGAAATGGTGTCACCCGCCTGCTGGTCGGGAATGGGCGGCAGAATCGCCCATGTGCTGATATCACCGCCGAAATAGTCGGTCGAGAGGCTGTCGACGGCGAGGTAGCCGCTTCCGGCGAATGGCGGGAAGTAATCGGGATATCCGTCGAACCACGTGCCGCTGCCCAGGGGCGCGCTCTGGTTGCGGAAAATCCAGCCGGCGGCGATCAGTTCCGGCGGTCCCCACTGGCCGGACTCGACCGGCCCGAGATCGTCGAAGGTTTCGGTGTATTCCGCGGCGCGCGCCGCCGCAGCGCCGGTAAACCCGGCGTACGCCGTCACAAATGCGACGCCCCACTGCACAGCTCGTACTGCGTCGAGCATGCTCGGCACCTCCCATCGGCCCAACGAGTGCTCAGGAACGGCTCGGTTGGTTTCGTTACAATAGAGGGCGCAATCAGTGCCCAGATTCGGTCACAAAAAAATTCCAGTCGCGGCCTGAGCAATACCTGTCGGACAGCATGACAGCGCGCGGACCGATTACCCAAGCCCTGGCGGAACTGGCGGGCGGTGACCCGCGCGCCGCAAACCGGCTCATGCCGCTGGTCTACGATGAGCTGCGCCGGCTGGCCCGCCAGTACCTGCGCCGCGAGTCCAACGGGCATACCCTCGAGCCGACCGCGCTGGTGCACGAAGCATTCCTGCGGCTGGTCGGGCAGGCCGATGCCAGCTGGGAAAACCGGGTGCACTTTTTCGCGGTCGCGGCGCAAGCGATGCGGCACATTCTCGTCGACCATGCGCGCGGTCGGCGCGCGGAGAAGCGCGGCGGCGCGCGGCACAAGCTCCCACTCGAACGTGTCGCGCCGGCGGCGTGGGAACGGGATGACTACCTTGTAGCGCTGGACGAGGCCCTGGGCAAACTTGCAGCGATCGACGCCGTGCAGTGCCGGATCGTCGAGCTGCGGTTCTTCGCGGGCCTGACCATCGACGAAACCGCGCGTGCCCTGAACGTCTCGCCCAGCACCGTGCAGCGCGACTGGCTCATGGCACGTGGCTGGCTGCACCGTGAAATCATGAAGGGGGAGTAGGTGGATTCGCTGCGCTGGGAGCAGGTCAAGCGCGTTTTCGATGCGGTGTGTGGGCTGCCGCCGGACCAGCGCGCCGCGGCCGTGGCAGACGCCTGCGCCGGCGATGCGCAGCTCCAGGCGGAAGTGTTGTCCATTCTCCAGGCGGAGGCCGCCGCACCGCCGCTGCTCGACGCGCCGGCCCTCGTGTCATTTGCCGACTGGCTGGGCTGGGACCAGCCCGAGGCACTCGTGGGCCGACGGTTCGGCCGCTGGGAGCTGACGGAGCTGCTCGCCGCGGGCGGGATGGGCACGGTCTACCGCGGTCGGCGGGCGGATGGCCAGTTCGAACAGGCGGTGGCCATCAAGCTCATGCGCACCGGGCTGGCGGCGCGCGATGCCGTCGAGCGCTTCCGCTACGAGCAGCAGACGCTGGCACGCCTGACGCACCCGAACATCGCGCACCTGCTGGATGGCGGCGTGACGCCGGACGGTCGGCCGTACCTCGTCATGGAATACGTGGATGGCGAGCCGATCGATGAATACTGTGACCGCCGGCGGCTGAGCACGACGCAGCGCCTGGGCCTGTTCCGCACGGTGTGTGCCGCCGTGCAGTACGCGCATCAGCACATGGTCGTGCACCGCGATCTGAAGCCGGGCAACATCTTTGTCACGTCCGCCGGCGTTCCCAAGCTTCTCGATTTCGGGATCGCCAAGGCTCTCGAGCCCGGGCCGCCCGGCGAGGGGCTGACGCAGACCGTGCAGCCGCCCCTCACCCCGGAGTACGCCAGCCCGGAGCAGTTTCGCGGCGAGCCGGTGACGGCGGCGACGGACGTATTTTCGCTCGGGGTTGTGCTGTACGAGCTGCTGACCGGCCATCGTCCGCATTCGTCGAAGAGCCGTGTCCTGCACGAGCTGGCGCGGACGGTGTGCGAAGACCCGCCGGCGCCGCCCAGCACGGCGGTGCGCCGCGCGGTCGAACGGCCGGCCGCCGCAGGTGGCGCAACGCGCCTGACGCCCGACATCGTGAGCCAGACGCGCGAAGGCCGGCCGGAAGCGTTGCGGCGGCGCCTGGCGGGGGACATCGATGCCATCGTGCTGATGGCGCTGCGCAAGGAGCCGCAGCGGCGCTATTCGTCGGTCGAGCAGTTCGCGGAAGATATCCGCCGGCACCTGGCGGGGCTGCCGGTCCTCGCGCGGCGGAGCACGGCGTGGTACCGGGGTGCGAAGTTCGTGCAGCGGCACCGGGCGCTGGTGGGTGCGACCGTCGCGATCGCGGCATCGCTGGTCGCCGGTCTCGTCATGATGGGCTGGGCGCTGGACGTCGCGCGGTTCGAACGCGACGCGGCCCGCCGCGCGGAACAGTCTGCCCGGGAGGAGCAGGAGAACGCGCTCGTCGCCGCCCGCAAGGCGCAGCGCGTGACGGAGTTTCTGCAAAAGATGCTGGCGGCCGCGGACCCCGCCAATGCGCAGCGCGACGTCACGGTGCGCGAAATGCTGGACCGCGCCGCCGAAGCGGTCGCGTCGGAGTTTGCAGCAGACCCCGAGGTCGAGTCGGCGGTGCGCACGGCGATCGGCAAGTCGTACGTGGGACTGGGACGATACGACCAGGCCGAGCCGCAGTTGCGCGCCGCGCTCGACATTCAGCGCCGGATGCATGCGGGCGACCATGCGGACGTCGCGGAGGCGCTGAACAACGTCGGCGTACTGCGGCACGCCCAGGGCGACCTGGCCGAAGCACAGGCACTCTGCCACGAGGCGCTTACGCTGTACCAGCGGCTGCATGGCCCGGAGCACCCGAGCGTCGCCACGGCCCTGAACAACCTGGCCGTGCTGGTGCGCCTGGGTGGCGACAATGCACGGGCCGAGGAGTTGCTGCGGGAGGCCCTCGCGTTGCGGCGGCGCTTGTATGGCGCTGAGCACCTGGACGTCGCCGAAACGATGAACAACCTGGCTTCCGTGCTGTTGCAGCGTGGGGACGTGGCGGCGGCGGAGCCGTTGTGCCGGGACGTGCTGGAAATCCGGCGCAAGCTGCTGGGGGAGGATCATCCGCGCGTTGCCCAGAGTCTCAGCAACCTGGCCTCGGTGCGCACGGCCATGGGTGACCTCGATGGGGGTGAGGCACTGATGCGCGAGGCGCTGGCGCTGTACCGCCGGCTGGTCGGCGACGAGCACCCCGACGTGGCAGTGGTCCTGCACAAGCTCGGCAGCCTGCAAATGCGGCGCGGCGACACGGCGGCCGCGGAGCCGCTGTTTCGTGAGAGCCTGGCCGTTCGGCGGCGCGTCCTGCCGGAGAACGACGCGCGAACGATGGAGGATGCCCGACTGCTGGGGCAGTGCCTCGCCGGGCTGGGTCGATACGAGGAGGCCGAGTCGCTGCTGCGCGAGAGCCACGCGGCGCTGGAAGCGGCGCACGGCCCGCAAGGTGCCGCGACGCTGGCCGCCGTCAAAGCGCTCGTGGAGCTCTATACGAAATGGGAGCGCCCGGAGGACGCGGCGCGTTACGCGGCGCTGCTGCCGCCCGCCGACGATGCGGCGGCGCCCGCGCCGTGAGAAGAGATAGTCGCGGCGCCCTGCCGGACTGGCTGTGTCTCGAGTCGATTCCGGCGGCGTGTACGGCTCAGTTTGGCGCGCGGCAGAAGAGCACAACCACCGAGCGACACTCGGCCCGGTAGCACGGCTGCGTGACCGCCGGCGCCTCGGGCCAGGGGACGATGTCCTGCGGGGCAGGGCGGGCCGTATCGATCCAGCGGCGCCAGCGGCGACGCCCGGCGGGCAGTTCGAACTCCAGCGGTTCCCAATAGGCGTTCAGGATCAGGTAAAAATGCAGCCGCTCGCTGGGCAGATCGGCGCTGAACGACACGCTGTGCGAGGAATCGCTCCAGTCGGGCTGCCCGGCCCGCACGCCGTGCCACTGCTTCTGTGCACGCCGCAGCACCTGGGCCAGGCTCAGACGCTGGCGCTCCGCCTCCGTACTGCGCCAGACGCGGCGCGCGTTCAGCAAGGTCACGAAGCGCTGCACGTCGGCATGGCGCTCCAGCAGCGTCCAGTCGACCCAGCTCGTCTCGTTGTCCTGGCAGTAGGCGTTGTTGTTGCCGCGTTGCGTGCGGCGAAACTCGTCGCCCGCCAGGATCATCGGGATGCCGAGCGACAGCATGGTGACGGTGAGCAGGTTCTTCACCTGCCGGTTGCGCAGCGCTTCCACCGCGGGATCGTCGCTCGGGCCCTCGACGCCGCAGTTCCAACTGTAGTTGTCGTCGCTGCCGTCGCGGTTGTCCTCGCCGTTGGCCGCGTTGTGCTTCGTGTTGTACGAGACCAGGTCATTCAGCGTGAAACCGTCGTGGCAACTGACGAAATTCACGCTCTGCTCGGCCTCGCGCTGCTCGTGCGCGTAGATCTCCGGGCTGCCGAGCAGGCGATCGGCCACTCGGCCCGCCACGCCGGGGTCGCCGCGGAAGAAGCGGCGGAAGTCGTCGCGAAACCGGCCGTTCCATTCTTTCCAGGTGTCGCCGATGAAACTGCCCACCTGGTACAGCCCGGCGGCGTCCCAGGCCTCGGCGATGATCTTCGTGCCGGCCAGCACCGGGTCGGAGTCGATGTCCCACAGCACGGGCGGATTCGTCATCAGCTCGCCGGCGGGGCCGCGGGCCAGGATCGAGGCCAGGTCGAAGCGGAAGCCGTCGACGTGCATCTCGCGCACCCAGTAACGCAGGCTGTCGAGGATCAGCCGGCGCACGACCGGGTGATTCGCGTTCAGCGTGTTGCCGGTGCCGCTGTAGTTCGCGTAGTGCATGCGGTCGGGCGTGAGCATGTAGTACGTGTCGTTGCACAGGCCGCGCAGGCTGAGCGTGGGGCCGCCGTCGCCCGCCTCCGCCGTGTGGTTGTACACGACGTCGAGGATGACCTCGATCTGGGCGCAGTGCAGGGCCTTGACCAGGTCGCGGAACTCGTTCACCGGGCCCGCCGGGTCCTGGCGCGAGCTGTAGGCCTGGTGCGGCGCGAAGAACGAGACCGGGGCGTATCCCCAGTAGTTCCCGAGTCCGGGCGGGCCGTCCTGGGCGTCGAACTGGAAAACCGGCAGCAACTCGACCGCGGTGATGCCCAGCCGCCGCAGGTACGGGATCTTTTCGATCAGCCCGGCGAACGTGCCGCGCTTGGTGGCGGGCAGCTCGGAGCTGGGGTGCTGCGTGAAGCCGCGGACGTGCAGCTCGTAGATGATCGTGCGCGACGACGGGCGCCGCAGCGGCAGGTCGCCCGCCCAATCGTACGTGCTCGTATCGATGACCACGCTCTTCATAGCGCTCGCTGCGTTGTCGCCGGCCTGGGCGGCGGCCGCGCGGCTCTAGTTGAGTGGCACGCTGACGCCGCGGCCGTACGGATCGAGCAGCACCTTCTGCGGATCGAAGCGCCGCCCGCCCGCCGGATCGAACGGCCCGGTGGCGCGATAGGCGTAGAGCTGTCCGGGCGCGGCCCCGGCCACGAAGGCGTGCCAGTAGGGGCCGGTGCGCTGGACGAACGGGTCGAGGCTGATCACGCGTGCGGGGCTGGGATCGTCGACGTGGTCGAAGAACAGCAGCTCCATGCCTGTGGCGTCGCGGGCATAGACGCTGAAGTTCGCGCCGCCGTCGGTCAGCGTGGCACCGAGCGGGAAACTCTGTCCGCTGTCGGGCAACCTGGGCGTGGCCATCGCATACCCGGTAGACTCTGCCGCCGCGGCGCCGCGCGGGCCGCAGCATGTCGGCAGATTCTGCGCGCAACGGCGCCGGGTGGAAAGGCGGCGGACGGGGGCAAAGTGCCCTCGCCCCCTGCGCATCGCCCGGGCTGCACTGACGGATCAGCACCACGGCCCGCTGCGCGGACCGTGCCACGCGCGCGCGAGTGACAGAGAGGGGAGCGCGGTGCCACGGCCGTGCCGGCCGTGTCTTCTTTGCGTCACGTGCCACGGCCGCGTCGGCCGTGTCTTCTCGGTGCCACGCGGCGGGAGACTCAGGTCACGGGCCAACCTCGATGCGCGGTGCATTCTGCGGCGTGCCGGCGACGTAGGCGTAGTCCGCGTTCGTCAGCAACTGGTCCATCGCATGGGGGATGCCGGTCGGGTCGGCGAACGCGCTGGCCGGTAGCGCGAGGCTGTCGGCGGTGCTCGCGAACACGCGGACCGACCC
>CAZVRR010000152.1:0-3575 GCA_964629745.1 uncultured Planctomycetales bacterium
CGTCGACTGCAGGCAGGCCACGAGCTGCACGGTGAGCTGCGGCGCAAAGAGCTGCACGGGGCCCTTCCTCTGTGGCAAGAGCCCCTGCACGGTGAGCTGCTCGAGCCAGTCCTGCGAGCAAGGGATCACCTGCGACGGGAACTGCAAGATCAGCTGTACGGGAAGCTCGTGCCCGAAGCTCGTGCAGTGCACCGGCGGCCCCTGCGGGAAAGTCGCGTGCGAGCACCCGGCAGCCGGCCCGGCCGGCGGCCCAGGTGCGCGGGGCGCCGGCGCGCGAGGCCGCCGCGTCACGCAGTCGCCATGCCTCCCGTAGCGGCAACCGTCGTAATGGCCCCGTGCAGCGCGGGGCGCGCCAGTCACGGGTCAGCGGTGGCGCCGGCTGAGCGCAAGCACGTTTCTGACCTCTCAGCGAGACGACACGAGATGAACAAGTCAGATGCGGCGTGCCGGGTACCGGCGGGGCCCGCCCGGAATCGCTGCGCCCGGTTCGTGGTGGCCGCGGCCCTTGCGTCCTTCCTCGCCGCCCTCGGCTGGGGGCAAGTTCCCGCGAGCGGTCCGACCCCGGGCGCCGCCGGCGAGTCGGTAGCACAGCGGGTCGCAGAACTCTGTCGCGCTGCCCAGGACGCGATCGAGAAGGGCGAGTACCTGCGCGCCCGGGAGCGGCTGGCGCGCGCGCTCAAGCTGGGCGGCTACGAGCAATATGACCCGCTCTGCCAGATGGCCCGCGTGCGACTGCACCTGGGGGACGTCAGTCACGCCTGGGTCTACGCCGAGCTGGCCCGACGCCTGCGCCCGCAGGACCCGCTTGCGAACTTCCTGACCGGTGAGCTGCACCGCCGCGAGCGGCACATCCGGCAGGCCATTGAGCGCTACCGCATCGCCGCCGAAGCCGAGCCCGACGATCAGCCCCACACCAGCGCCGCATGGCTGCGGCTGGGCGAACTGTACCGCGAAAGCGGCGCTCTCGACGAGGCATGCGCGAGCTTCGCCCGCTTCGACGAGGCCGTCTGGGTGAACTACCCGCAACATCGCCAGCTCGACGAGATCGCCACCGCGCTGACAGAGCGGCCGCACGGCATGGCGGAACCGCGCATCGAGATGCTCCTGCGCCTGGGACGTGCGGCGGAGGCGGCACAGGTCGCTGAAACGGCGCTGCGGCGCTGGCCGGACGACCCGCACCTGGTCCGCCTGCACGCGCGGGCTCTGCTCGCGGACGGACGTGCTGCCGACGCGCTGGTGGTCTGCCGTGCGCACACGCTGGGCCCCGCCGACCGGGATGACGCGTCGCCGCGCTGGGCGGATTCACCGGTTTTGCGTGTTGCACTGGAGGCCGCCCGGGCCGCGGGCACGCTGCCCGCCTGGCGCGATGCGCTGGTGCAGGCCGCACAGTCCGGCATCGATGAGCCGGCACGCACCATCGCAGCGCGCCTGGTCGAGCTTGAGGCGCACGCGGAGGCCGTTCCGCTGTATCAGGCGCTGCTCGCCGCCGATCCCGATTCCGCCGCCGACGCGCTCGCGCTGGCACTCGCCCGGCGCCACGCCGGCGCTGCCGAGGCGGCGCTGCGCGACTGGACGGAATTCCTGCGCGCGCACTCGCACACGGTCGACCTGCCGCAGCGACTGTTCGAGGAATGGCTGAGCGACGAGGCGGCGGCGACGGCGGCGACCGTGCCGGCGGGGGGCGCGGACTCCGGCCTGGCAAACCTCGTTCGGGCACAGTTGCACGTGAAGCAGTTTCGCTGGCCCGAGGCGCAGCAGGCGGCGCAGGCCGCACTGGAGGCAGCCCCCGAACTGGCCAACGCCCATTATCTCCTTGGCCTGGCCCACGCCGGCCTGGACGAGCTGGAAAAGGCGGAGGCCGAATACCACGCGGCGCTGGCCGGGCGACCGGACGACGTCACCTACGCACTGGCGCTGGCGCAGCATTTCCGCCGGCGCGGCGACCTGCTCGGCGCGCAGCGCTACTTCCAGCAGGCTCTGGCCATCGATCCGGTCAACGGCGAGGCGATCGAGAACCTGATTGAGAGCTACCTCGGCGGCGGCAAGGCCGGGCTGGCCCGCGCGCAACTGCGGCAGGCCCAGGCCCGCGATCTGCGCGAGGATGTGCTGCGGCGCATCGAAACGACGCTGCGCTTCGCGTCCACGCCGTTCCAGGAGGAGCACCTGGCGGAGCTGCGCGGGCAATTCGCCGAGCATGGCGAGGATCTCGAGACCGGGCTCAAGCTCGCCGCCGGGCTATTCGTGCGTGGCCGGTTTGCCGAGGCGTTCGACGTGGCCCAGGCGATTCGGCAGCGTGCTCCGCAGGAGGAACGTGTCGCGATACTCCTGGCGCGGCTCCACGGCCGGCGGCTGGAATGGTCCGAGGCGATTGCCGCGCTCGAAAAGCTCGTGCAGCGTTACCCGAATCGGCCCGACGCGTTGGCGCTGCTTGCCCAGTCCTGTCTCGCCGACTTCCGCCTGCCGCAGGCCCGGGAAACGCTGCGGCACCTGGAGCGCCGCTCATCCGATGAAGCCGCGGTCCGCGGCGCGCGTGCCGAACTGCTCCTGTCGCATGTCGAGTTCTCCGAGTTCACGGAGGCCTTGGCCCTGCTGGACGAGTGGTGCGCCGCGACGCCCGACGATGACACGTGGCTGCGCGAAAAGCTGCGCGTGCTCGTCCTCGCAGACCAGGGCGACGCCGCCATGCGGCTGGCGCTGGAACGACTGGCGCCGGCGGAAGAGGAATTTTCACGGTTGAACGAGCGGTTCCTCGAGCTTGTCCGCCAATACCGCGCCGATCCGCAGAACCGGGACGTGCGCTCCGAGGCGGCGCAGGTGCAGGAGCAGCACGATGCCGCCCGGGTCGAGCTCGCGGCCCGCCGCGCGGAACTCGTGCAGGTGGGCCTCGAGGCTGAGCACTTCGATGCGCTCGAGCGCGTGCTCCGCGCCTGGCTCGCCGCGCAGCCGGACGAGGGGCAGTTCGTCGAGTGGCTGGTGCAACTGCTCATCGCCGCCGACCGGCCGGACGAGGCGCTCACGTTGCTGGCGGAATTCCAGGCGCCGACGGCGGAGGCGGAGATTGCCGCGCGCGGCTGGCGTGCCCGGGCCGAAGCCGCCGCGGGTCGGACCGACGCCGCCGTGCGCGAGCTGGAAAACCTGCTCGAGGAGGAGGGGCTCGATGCGGCCGCCCGCGCGCAGGTCTGGGACCAGCTCATCATGGTGCTCGTGGATGCCCGCCAGTTCGACGAGGCGCTGGCGCGCTGCGATCAGTGGCTGGGCGACATGGCGCTCGGGGACGCCAGTGCGAAGCTCTGGCTGCGTTACCGTAGCATGATCCTCGGGGCGGCGCAGCGTCAGGATGAATACATGGCAACCGCCGAGGAATGGTATGAGCTCGAGCCGGACAACGTCGGGCTGAACAATGACCTGGGTTACAGTTGGCTCGAGGCCGGGCGAAACGTCCCGCAGGCGATCGAGATGATCCGCACGGCCGTCGCGGCCGACCCCCTCCGCGCCGCATACCTGGACAGCCTCGGCTGGGCGTATTACAAGACGGGACAGCTGGCCGCCGCCCGCGAGTACCTCAGCCGCGCGGC
>CAZVRR010000152.1:3675-9433 GCA_964629745.1 uncultured Planctomycetales bacterium
TAACGCGAGGCGATCATGACGGCGGCGCTCGACATCGCGCGACAGGTCATCCGGGACGAGGCGCAGGCCCTGCAGCAACTCGCGGGCCTGCTGGACGCGCGCTTTGAGTCCGTGCTGGATACCGTGCGCGGCGCGACCCAGATCATCGTCAGTGGCCTGGGGAAGAGCGGCAATATCGCGCAGAAGATCGCGGCCTCGTTGACGAGCACCGGCACGCCCGCGGTCTTCATGCACCCGGTCGAGGCGCTGCACGGCGACCTGGGCATCGTGAGTGAACGTCACTGCCTGATCGCGCTGTCCTGGAGCGGCAATACCGAGGAAATGATCCGGTTCGTGGCGCACTTCCGCCGGCTGGGCGGGCCGGTGATCGGCGTGACCCACCGCGCTGATTCGCGCCTCGCCGAGCTTTCTCAGCACGTGATCTGCCTGCCCGAAGTGCCCGAGGCCGGTCCGCTGAACCTCGCGCCGACGACGAGCTGCGTCATGATGCTGGCGGTGGGCGACGCGCTGGCGATGACACTGCTCCACAAGCGCGGCTTCCGCGCCGAGGACTTCGCCCAATACCACCCCGAAGGCACCCTGGGCCGCCGGCTGCTGTTGCGGGCGGGTGACCTGATGCACGCGGGCGACGATCTGCCGCTGGTCCGGGCCGAGGATTCCTTCGGCCAACTGATCGTCGAGATGACCCGCAAAGGCCTGGGGCTGGCGCTGATCATGCGTCGTGACGGAAGCCTGCTCGGCACGTTCACGGACGGCGACCTGCGCCGCATCTTTGAACGCGTGGAGCGCCCGCGCGAGCTGAACGCCGAGGCCGCCCACGCCGCCAGCCGCCGCTCCGCCACGGCCCCGCCGGTCTCGACGTCGGCGATCGGCCCTTCTCACCTGGCCGTGGAATGCCTGCGGATCATGAGCGAAAGCCAGATCACCAGCCTGGTGGTGACCGATGACGCCGGCCGGCCGCTCGGACTGCTCCGGCTGATGGACCTGCTCAAGGCCGGTCTGGGCTGACGCCCTTACCCCTTGATTACACCCAGCGGCCGCAGCCGCGCGACTTTCCTGGCGATTCCCGCCCGTTCCACCACGTCCACGACGTGATCGACGTCCTTGTAGGCAGCCGGCTGCTCCTCGGCCAGGCCGGTGCGGCCGCGGGCCCGCGCAATCACGCCCGCGCCGAGCAGCTCACGTTCGATGGAGCGGCCCTTCGCGGCCCGGATCGCGGCGCCGCGCGACATCACCCGCCCGGCCCCGTGGCACGAGCTGCCGAATGTCTCTTCCATCGCTTTCGGCTGGCCCACGAGCACCCAGCTCGAGCGGCCCATGTCTCCCGGCACCAGCACTGGCTGACCCACGTGACGATATGCCTGCGGCAGCTCCGGGTGACCCGCCGGAAAGGCGCGCGTCGCACCCTTGCGATGTACGCACAGCAGCCGCTCCCGGCCGCCGACCTGGTACGGCTCCAGCTTCGCGATGTTGTGCGCGACGTCGTACACGAGTTGCAGGCCGAGCTGCTCCGCCGATTTCTCGAAGACGTCCACGAACGCCTGTCGCACCAGGTGCATGAGAAGCTGGCGGTTCGCCCAGGCGTAGTTCGCCGCGGCCCGCATGGCCCCCAGGTAGCGCTGTCCCTCCGGCGACTCGACCGGCGCGCAGACGAGCTGCCGGTCGGGCAGCTCGATCCCGTAGCGCGCCGGCACGTCGCGCAGCTCCTTCAGCGCGTCTTCACAGACCTGGTAGCCGAACCCACGCGAACCGGAATGGATGAGTGCCGCAATCTGGCCCTCCGCCAGCCCGAACGCGTCGGCCGCTGCTCGATCGACGACCTTCTCGACCACCTGGATCTCGACAAAGTGATTGCCGCTGCCCAGCGTACCGACCTGGTCGTGCCCGCGTTCGAACGCCGTGTCCGACACGAACTCGGGCTTGGCGCCCGCGAGTTGCCCGTGCGCCTCCGTGTGCTCCACGTCGCCGGCCAGGCCGTAGCCGCGCTGCACCACGTACTCGGCTCCGACGCGCGTCAGCTCGGCCAGCTCGCCACGACTGAACTTCACCTTCCCCGTGCCGCCGACGCCGCACGGCACCAGTCCGAACATCGTCTCGACCAGCCGCTTCAGGCGCGGCTGCACGTCGCCGGCGGCGAGGCTGGTCCGCATCAGGCGGATGCCGCAGTTGATGTCGTAACCGACGCCGCCGGGGCTGATCACGCCGCCCTCCGCGGGATCGGTCGCCGCCACGCCGCCGATGCAGAATCCATACCCCCAGTGAATGTCGGGCATCGCCAGGCTCGCCCCCACGATGCCGGGCAGCGTGGCGACGTTGGCGACCTGGTCGGGCGACGCATCCTGGCGGATCGTCTGCATCAGCCGTTCGTCGGCGTAGATGATGCCGTCGACGCGCATGCCGGGCTTGGCCCCGGCGGGGATGCGCCAGCGCGTCTCGTCCACTTGCTCGAGCGGTCCACGATAGGCGGATTCGGGCATGGCAGCCTCGATGATCGGTCGACACGAGCGCCCGCGGGCGGCAGTGCGCGCCGCGCGGCGGCGCTCAGATGTCAACAATGTATGTCAGTTCCTTGCCAGCGGGCACCGTGCGGATTTGCAGCTCGTGGTACGTCACGGCCTTGGCCTCGCGCACGAAGTCGCTCGCCTGCGGATCGGCCTTGCGCAGCCGGGCGCCGACCGCGAGTCGATCCGCCGTGAACTCCGCAACCTGAACATCCTGCGCCACGAGCCGGCGCGTCTCGAACAGTCGCAGCAGTTCCGCCAGCAGGTCGCGCACAAGCAGGGCAGGATCGTGCCCCGCCAGTTCCCAGCTCCGCGGCTCCCCGTCGCCGGTCGCGACCATCTCGCCGATGACCGCATACAACCCGCGGATCGCCGGCGCGACCAGCTCCGCCAGGGTCGGTGCCGTCACGCGTACGCCCATGTCGGCAGTGTGGTCGAAAAGCTCGAAGTGGCTGTCGCTCACGTTCGCGGTCCGTTCGGGTCGCGTCCGCGGCGCACGACGGGTGTGCCGCGCGGTCGGATGATGATATCACAGTTGGCCGACCCGCTGTGCGGCGGACGAGCGCTCAATCCGGCAGATCCGCTTCCACCAGCAGCTCGATGAACGGATCGATGTCGAAGGCGTTCACGAAGCCGTCGCCGTTGATGTCCGCAAGATTCGAGTCGCAACCCGGGTAGGTGAAGTAGTAGTAATAGGGGTCCGCCAGCGCCAGCGCAAATGCGTCGACGTCGAATGCATTGACCAGGTCGTCGCAATTCAGATCGCCGGGCTGGCCGGTCACGGTCAGCCGCCACGTGACGCTGCCGTTGCCGACGGCATTCGTGGCGCGGATGCAGATCGTGTACGGCTCCGCCGCGTACCGCGGGCGGTCCCACTGCACCACGCCCGTCGCGTGGTCGATTTCCAGGCCCGCGGGCCCCTCGTCGAGCGACCAGTTCAGAATCGGCTGCATGCACTCCGGGTCCGTCAGGACCGGCAGGGGGCCGGTGTAGGGCTGCGTGTGCGGCGTCTGCCGCGGAGCGATCGGCAGCAAGGCGGGGATGCCCTGTTCGACTCCGAGATAGAGGACTTCCGCGTCGGTGCCCGCGTCGTTCGTCGCCCGCACGATCAGCGCGTAGGGGAACGGCGAGCGCACCGGGCTCGGCCACGTGATCATGCCGGTCCACGGGTCAATCGTCATGCCCGGCTCGGGGTTGTCGAGACTCCAGGTGAGCGGGGCCATGTTCAGCGGCAGCGTGACGGTGGGGGCGGGCCCGTGATACACCGTGCCGCATGCGGCGATTTCCTGGCCGAGCACCTCGATCGCCGGCGCGCGCTGCACGATCGTCAGCGGCTGGCAGTACCGGTGCGTATTGTTGTCCTCGTATTCCTCTGCCACTTCGTCGTAATCGTCGAGGATCGACCCCAGGTGCCACGTGCCCGCGGGCCAGTCGGCCGGAAGATCGATCTCGACGTCAAAGTCGAAGCCGTCGCCCAGCGGGATATCCCAGGCCAGCTCGCCGAGCAGCGTATCGCCGGAGTCGATGTACTTGTCGTCGGAGAGGTAGAAGCCCTGGTGCACGTTGAATTCGTGGCTATTGCCGAAGTTCTCGATGACGCCGCGCAATGTCAGCGTCGCCGCCGGGTATGCGGAAGTCGGGTTGAAAAACGACGGAAGCGCCTTGCCGATGGGCACGCCGGTGGTGTACCCGGGGTTGGCCAGGTCGCGCACCGTCACGCTGCTGCCCGAGTGCGGGTAGAGCACGCGCAGGCCGTTGCGGTCATCGGTATGCAGCTCGACGATCGCGTCGCTGCCGATCGGACCGCCGCTCGGATAGCGCGGGTTCATCGTCGCGATGAACCAAGGCGTGCCAGACGGCTCGGTGCCCTGCGGGTCGAGCGCCAGGCCCAGCGTGATGCCCAGTTCGTGCGTGGCGGCCAGCAGGAACGAATAGCCGTACACTGCGGGCTGCGTGATCACCTCGCACGGGGGATTGGTTTCGAGCGTCCAGCCGCTCGGTGCGGGGTAGTCGCTGAACAGCGTGTCGATGTCGTACCAGGAGGCGCCGTCGTTGATGATCGTCGAGACGACCAGGACGCCGGGATCCAGTTCCGATGCGTCGACCGCCGTCGTGTCGTTGTAGCCGTCGTAAGGGTCGATCTGCGGGTCGAACGTCAGCGGGTAGTACGAGTACTCGAAGTCCGCCGACGGGACAATCATCCACAGCCCCATCGCCGACAGGTACAGGTTCAGCGGGTCGCTGCCGGGAGAAAACGTCGAAGCGGACAGGTAACGCAGGCTCTGTCCGCCGGGCCAGGTCACCGGCGTGCTGCCCCAGAGCCAGTAGTTGTACGCGGCCGCCGGCATGACGCAGAGGCCCGCCAGGGCCGCCAGAACCGCGGCGCGGGTGTGCCACTTCGCCGGTGCGATCATGGCAGGTCCCTCCGGCTGTCGGCCGGCGCAGACACGCGCAGCGGCACGGAGCGGTGCTTGACGAGTACGCGCTGCCCGGCGGGACCGGTGAGCGAATGCGCGCGGCTGGCGGCCAGCACGGGCGCAAGCCGGGCGCGGAATTCGTCCAGCGCGAGGCCGGCGCGGCTGGCGCTGGCGGGCGGGCGCACACGGGCGCCACGCTGGGCGCGCAGGTGGGCGGCGGCCGCGTGGCCGGTCTGTGGCGCCACCTCCGGGTACCCGTCCGCATCGAACCCGACCAGCGGCCGGCCGGTCGCGTCGATGACGCGGAGGATGCCCTGCTCGTCCGCCTGCACGCGGAAGGCGCCCTGCGCGAGCCCCGCGACGGGATGCGTGCGGTACTCGGGCAGGATGAACAGGACCCAGGTCTGGTCGGGCTCCAGAAGCGGCGCCCCGGTCAGGCGTTCGCTGACGCTGCCGACCGTGCCGCCCGGCACGGTGAGCAGCAGATTCTCGCCCGCCGCGACGGGTGGGCCTTTGAGGACTTCGACATCTGCAAAGGTGAGCCGAGTTTCGATGCGGCGCGGCGACGCGACCCAACCCGATTCGCTCGTGACGACCCGGCCCACGATAACCTGGGCCGCGAGGTCCGCCAGCTCCTGTAGATTGAGCGGCGCGACGCTTGACCCGAGCGCCGGTGCGGCCATCAGCAGCAGTGCGAGCGCCGCGGCGGCGTGCCTGGTCGGCGCGCGCGTGGGGCGCCAGGTGCGCGAATTGCCCCGCATGAATCGTCCTCCAGCGGCGCAACCGGGCCCGCCGGCGCGCCTCCGTCTGACAATTCTTAGTCGCCGCCCGGGCAGAAGG
>CAZVRR010000153.1:0-9417 GCA_964629745.1 uncultured Planctomycetales bacterium
GACACTGCTGGAACAGCAGTGGCACGAGAAGACTCCGCTGAGACAGCAATGGCACCGGAAGCGGGCGTCGGTCATCGTGCCACTGCTCTGTGAGCAGTGCCGGTCGGGGCCGGCGATCCTCGGCCGAAGAGAAGACACTGCTGACACAGCAGTGGCACGGGCGGAGGAGAAGACACTGCTGGAACAGCAGTGGCACGAGAAGACTCCGCTGAGACAGCAATGGCACGAGAAGACACTGCTGGGACAGCAGTTGCACCGGAAGCGGTGTCGGTCATCGTGCCACTGCTCTGTGAGCAGTGCCGGTCGTGCGGCGCGCTAGAACGAGGCGCCGAACGCGAAGTTGAAGAGCCGCGTGTTGTCGTCGTCTTCCCGCGCGATCGGGATGCCGAAGTCGAGCACGATCGGCACCGGTCCGAAGAACTCCACGTTGATGCGCAGGCCGAAGCCGATCGCCGCGCGCCAGCCGGTGATCTCCAGCCCCTCTTCCACGGTGCCCATGTCGAGGAAGGTTACGCCGCGGAAGGTCTTGCCATAGAGCGGGAACGAGTACTCGGCCCCGGTCAGCAGGATGAAATCGCCGCCGATCGGGTTATCGAACAGCCCGGCGCGGGGCGAAATCCCGCGATAGGAGAAGCCGCGCAGCGAGCCGAAGCCGCCCGCGTAGAAGCGCTCGAAGACCGGGGCCTCGCCGACGATGTAGGCCGTATCGATATGCAGGCCGAGCACGCTCTTGCGGTCGAAGATGTCGGTCCGCAGCGTCTTGTACCAGGTGATGCCGGTGCTCGGCCGGCCGAAATCGTAGTCGCCGCCCAGGGCGCCGGCCTGTTCCCAGCCAAAGTTGAAGCGATAGCCGCGCGTGGGAACGAGGCGGCTGTCGGTCGTGTCGCGGACGATCGTGCCCTTGACCGTGGTCAGCAGGGAATCGCCGCGCACCTCGTAGATGTCGTTGGCGACCAGCGGGTCGAGGTCGTCGATCGTCACGCCCTCCACGCGCAGGGCGCCTTCCACCGCCCAGCCGGCCAGCAGCCCGCTCGGGAAGCGCTTGCTGAGGCTGAACAGGCCGCCGACCCGCTGCTCGTCGTATCCGTCGCGGTCGCGCTGGAACAGGTAGACCGAGGAGTCGAAGCGCACCGGCCGGTCGAGCAGGTAGGGCTCGGTGAAGTCGATGCGGAACCGCGTCAGCTCGGTGCCGGGCTCGGCCGTGAATTTCAGGCGCTGCCCGTCGCCGCGGAACGCGTTGCCGCGAAAGAACTCGCCCCAGGTGCGCGGCCAGTCCAGCAGGTCGAAGTTCTTGTTTTCCACGCTCAGCGAGCCGAGCACGCCGCTGTCCGTGCTGACGCCGAAGCCGACGAGAAAGACGATCATCTCGGCCTCGACGAGCTCGACCAGCGCCTCGCGGAAGCCTTCGTCGCGCTCCGGCAGCGCCGTGATGCGGGCCTGGTTGAACAGCCCGGTCTCCCGCACGCGCTGCTCCGCCTCCCGCGCAGCCACGGTGTTGTAGAGCTCGCCGGGATACAGCAGCAGCTCGCGCCGCGCGACCTCGTCCTTGGTCTTCTCGTTCCCGCGGATCGTGATGCGGCCGAAGCGGAACTGCTTGTTCTCCTGGATGTCGTAGGTGAGCACCACTTCGCCGGGCTGCTCGGTGAAGCGGTGGCTGGGGTCGACCAGGACGTCGACGTAGCCGATTTCGCCGTAGAGGTCCTGCACGCGGCGCTTGTCCTCCTGCAGCGTTTCGTCGCGCAGGAAGTTGCCGGCGGCCAGTTGCATGACGCCGCGGACGCGCTCGGCGTCGAACACGGTGTTGCCGGCGACCTCGATATCCGCGATGCGGTAGCGCTCGCCCTCCTCGATCACGAAGATCAGCGTGAGGTCGCTGCGCGAAACGTCGTCGAACTCGAGGCGATACCCGACCCGCGCGTCGAGGAAGCCCTCGTCCCGGTAGAAGCGCTGGATCTCCACGCTGTCCCGTTCGGCCGTTTCCTCGTTGAACGCGCCGACGCGGAAGATCCACAGCGCGGTCTTCGTCTCGATCCGCGGCCGCAGCCGCCAGTCGGGAAACGTGCGGTTCCCCTCCAGCAGGATCTTGCGCACCCGGACCCGCGGGCCCTCGTTGATCTCGTACACGACGCGGCTTTCGGTCTGCAGCACGCGCTCGTTCAGCGCCACCTGCACGTAGTAGTAGCCCGCCTCCTGGTACTTGCGCTCGATCTCGTCGCGCCCGCGCCGGATGTCGTACATGTCGATCACGTCGCCCGCCGCCGGCGTCAGCGCGAACAGCTCCTCATTGCTGAACCGCTTGTTGCCCTCCAGCTCGACCGAGACGATCTCCGGCTTCTCCTGGACGGTGAACGTGACGACTGCCTGCCCCTCCTCGAGCGCGGTGATCGCGAACACGTCCAGGAAGCGGCGCGTCTGCAACAGCTCGCGGACGTCTTCCTCGAGCTGCGGCCGGCGCAGGAACTGCCCCTCGCGCGTCTTGATCGTCCGCCGCACGTACGCTTCGCTGATGTTCTGGAGCCCCTGGATGTCGACGCGCCGGATGGCGAGTCCCTCGGCGGCGTCCGGCTCCTGCGCCGGTGCCGCCGGCACGCCCAGGAGCAGGAGCAGCCCCAGCACTCCCGCGCTCCACCGGGAGCGGGCAACGTGACTGTGCCAATGACCGGCGACCCGCGCCCCGCTCGTGTGGGAGCCGTTTTGCACGATTCACCACGGATTTCAGGACAGACATTGTGGCCACCGGACGCACGTCCGGATGACCGCGCCTCGCTCGGGCTGCTACTATACCGGCACGTTACGCGCGTGCAATCACCCCGGAGTGCCCGCCGCATGAGTCGCCCGCTGATCGGAATCACCAGCGCGTTCCTCCAGACGCCCCAGCCCCCGCTGCGGCTGCGCCACTACCTCAACGCGGCGTACACCGACGCGGTCTACGCCGCCGGCGGGCTGCCCCTGCCGCTGCCGGTGCTCGAGGACTACGACGCGCGCGTGCTCGACGAGCTGCTCGCGCGGTGCGACGGTCTGCTGCTCACCGGCGGCCATGATCTGCACCCCGGGAACTACGGTGCCGCGCTGCACCCGGCCGCCGATGTGCTGCACGAGCGGCGCGACCGGTTCGAGCTGGACCTGCTACGGCGCGCCGACGCCGCCCGCATGCCGATCTTCGCGATCTGCCTGGGGCACCAGGTGGTGCACGTCGCGCGCGGCGGGCGGCTGCACCAGCACGTTGACGATCTGAACCTGGCCCCCGCCATCGTGCACTACCGGCCGGACGACAGTGACGCCTTCCACCCGGTCCGCATCGCCCCCGATTCCACGCTGGCCCGCATCGTCGGTGCGACCGCCCTGGAAACAAACAGCCGGCACCACCAGATCGTCGATCCGGCGGTACCGGCACGCGGCCTGCGCCCGGTTGCCTGGTCACCCGACGGGGTCGTCGAGGCCGCCGAAGATTGTGCGGGCCGCTTTCTCGTTTCGGTGCAGTGGCATCCGGAAGACCAGATTGACCGGCCGCAGCATCTCGCGCTCTTCCAGGCGCTGGTCGCGGCGGCCGGCGCGGCGCGTCCTACTGCCAGCTCTTGCTGCTGCCGTTGATCAGGTCGGGCTCCTTCGCATAGGCGCGGGCCGTCTCCGGCGTGATCTTTCCCTCGCGCGCCAGCCGCCGCAGGTCATCGTCGAGCGTGAGCATGCCCGCGCGCGCTCCGGTCTGCAGCGCCGAGTCCAGCGTCTCGATCCGCCCCGTGCGCACCGCCACCTGCACGGGCTGCGTCGCGTGCAGCACCTCCAGCGCGAGCACGCGCCGTTCACCGGCGGCCGCGGGGAGGAGATGCTGGCTGACCACCGAGCGCAGGCTCATCGCCAACTGCGTGCGCAGGTCGTCCTGCGCCTCGTGCGGGAACAGGTCGACCAGCCGCGTCAGGGCGCCCTTCGCGTCGCGCGTGTGCATCGTCGCGAGCACGAGGTGGCCGGTCTCCGCCGCACTGATGGCCATCTGCGCCGTCTCGCGATCGCGAATCTCACCAACCAGGATCACGTCGGGGTCCTGCCGCAGCCCGTATTTCAGGCCGTCGGCGAACGACTCCACGTCGCGCCCCACTTCGCGCTGCGTGACGACGCTTGTGCCACCGGCTTCGTGGATGTACTCGATCGGCTCCTCGATCGTCAGGATGTGCGCGGCACGCGAGTGCCGCACAAGATCGATCAGCGCGGCCAGGCTCGACGACTTGCCCGAGCCGGTCTGCCCGGTGATCAGCACCAGGCCGTTCTTGTGCCCGACCAGCTTCTCCGCCAGCTCACGCGGAAAGCCCAGCCACTCGAGCGTCGGAATCTCGTTGGGGATATGCCGGAAGCATGCGCACCACGCATCCCGCGCCAGGTACACGTTGGCGCGGAAACGCAGGGTGCTGTCACCCGCGCCCAGGGAAACAGAACAATCGGCATTCTTTGTTTCTTCAAACAGCGCCGCCACCGCGGGTGGCAGAACCGGCTCGGTGAGCCGCCGGATCTGGTCCGACGTCAGCACCTGGTCGCCGATCAGTTCCAAATTTCCGTGGACCCGCAGCGTCGGCGGATACCCCGGCACCAGGTGCACGTCGGAGGCTTCACGCCGCGCGGCCTCGCGCAGCAGCGCGATGAGTTCACGATTGGGCACGGAGCTCATGTCGGCCTGCCATTCCTGGGCCAGATCGATTCCTTCGAACCCCAGCCCGGTCGGGTCAAAGGCGATGTTCTGCCGGATCATAGCAATTCCTTGCGAATCAGGCACTTGCGCCTGAGATACTCCTGCGGATTCGTCGGCGCAGCGGCGCCCGGTCCCTGCTGATACACGGGGGGTGCGGTGGGGGTTGCGTCGCGAACTGTCAGACGCGCCCGGGCGGGCCCGCGCCGCGCGAGTGGGCCGCGAGGCCGAACTGGATCGCCAGCAGCGTCAGGTCGTCGGTCGCCGTCTGCTCGCCCCGGTGGGCACGCTCGACTTCCAGCGCCACGCGCAGCGCATCGCTGGTGGTGGGTTCGCGGAGCTTCGTCAGCGCCCGCTGTATGGGCTCGATGCCCAGGAGGGCCCCCGCCGGGCCGGCGGACTCGATCAGCCCGTCGGTGTAGAAGAAGACAGCACCTTCGTGCGTCTGCCGCTCGATCCGCTGCACCGTGAACCGGTCTTCCGGGTCAATCCCCAGGGGCAGCGAATTGTGCTCCGGACCCGGGGGCGGCGTCCGCCCGATCAGGATCGGCGGCGGGTGCCCCGCGTTGACGTACTCGATCGCGCCGCTGCGCGTGTTGAGGATGCCGACAATCGCAGTGATGAACACGTGGCTGCCGGTATTGCGGCAGACGAGCCGGTTGATGCGGGCGACCGAATCCGGCAGCGGCGTCGTACAGTTCAGGGCCACGTGGATCGCGGCCTGGAAGTTGGCCATGATCAGGGCGGCGGGCAGGCCGTGGCCGGTGACATCGGCGATTACGAAGCCGACGTGCTCGTCGTCCAGTTCGACGTAGTCGTAGTAGTCGCCGCCGACTTCCGAGGAGGGCTCGTTGTAGCCCTCGACCCGCACGGCGCCGCGCTCGAGCGGCGCCGCGGGCAGCAGGTCACGCTGGATACGCCGCGCTGCGCTGAGCTCCGTCTCGACACGCTGGAGCCGCACGTAGTCCTGGAGCAGCCGCAGGCTGGACAGCCCGACGCCGAGCTGTTGCGCGATCGCCGCCAGGAAATCGACGTCCTGCGGCGTGTAGCGCGCCGCCTGCGTGATGCGGTCGCCGTAAATGACGCCCAGCACTTCGTCGCGATGCAGCACCGGCACGCATAGCGCCGAGCGGATCGGAAAGCGCACCAGGCTGTCGCTCGTATTGCCGATGAGGTCCGTGGCCGGGTCGTTCACCACGGCCCGCTCGCCGTGCAGCAGCGCCCGGTTGATCAACGTGCGGCTGACCTTGTACGCGCCGGTCTCGTCGCGCTCGACGTTCCTGGCGACCGGCAGTTCCGGCTCGCCGCGCGGCGTCTTCAGCACGATCAGGCCACGCTCAAATTGCAGGGCATCGCAGCAGGCGGCCAGCGCCTGCTCGAGGAGCTGCTTGCGCTCGAGCGCCCCGCCCATGCGGTCCCACAGGCTGATCAGCAGTTCCAGCCGCTGGCGGCTCAGGTCGAAGCCGCGGCTGGACGGAAAGAACGCCGTGTGCGTGAGCCGGTCGGGTGGATCGGGCATGAACTGCACGGTTTCGCGGACCGCGTCCACGGGCCGCACTTCCGGTGCGCCGCGGATCGTCAGCTCGTACTCGCCGATCCGGATGACCGATTGCGCCGGGCGCGTCGAGTTCCGGAATGCTTCGCCGGCGTCGACGCGCGTGCCGTTCTTGGAATCCAGGTCGGTGACGAAGACGTAGCCGTCCTCGTCCAGCCAGACCTGCGCATGGGCGCGCGACACCTCCACGTCGTGCCGCAGGACGACTTCGCAGCTTTCCGCGCGGCCGATGGTCAGCGGGCGCGTCGTGAGCGGGATACACGCCTCACGCCCCTCGCGATTGCGATAGACCAGTTCCGGCATGACCACCTCGCCCCGGCGGCGCAGCACCCGACGACTACGTTCCGTACCAGAGCTGCTGGAGTACCAGCGCCAGCCCGGCCAGCGCGGTGTACGGGAGAATCGCGGCGTTGTCGAGCGAGCCGGGCGACAGCACGAGGTCGACGCCCCGCTCGATCGTCGCCAGGCAGCCGTTGGCCCATAACAGTCCACCGGCGCAGATCCAGGGTGTGCAGCGTCGCAAGGTCCGCATACCGTCCTCCGATCCCGGCGCGGCGATGCGCCGTGGAACTATCTTCCCGAGGGCGGGCCGCGCGGGTCAAGCGCCGCGCTCTCGGCCACGCCCACCGACGTCGCGATTTCGCAACACGGGCAGCGCCGCACGTGGCACAAGGCTTGCTCAATTAATCGCATCCAAAGGTTGCTGATTACGTCCGGGGCCCAGGCAGGCCGGGCGGCAGCGGCCGGCAGGCATGACGCGGCCCGCGGGCCGGGTTGGTAGTCGCAGCCCTTGACGTAGCAGGCGGTGCATCAGGACGCGCCTGCGGCAGCGCCGGCCCGTCGAAAACTGTAGTCCCCACAGGTGAGCGCGGACGCCGCGGCCGGTACGATCCGCCGCAGCGTCAGCCGCAATGCCACGTGCCCGCGGAGAACCAGAAATGCCCCAGACCCTGGTTGAGAAGATCGCGCAGCAGTACGCCGTCGGCCTGAGCCCGGGAAGCGAAGTGCACGCCGGAGATTTCCTGTCGGTGCGTCCCGCCCACTGCATGACGCACGACAACACGGATGCGGTGATCCCCAAGTTCAAGTCGATCGGCGCCACGAAGGTCCATGACCCCCGGCAACCCGTGTTCGCCCTCGATCACGACATCCAGAACCGCTCCGCCGAGAACCTGGCCAAGTACGCGAAGATCGAGGAATTCGCGCGGACCCACGGCATCGATTTCTACCCGGCCGGTCGCGGTATCGGGCACCAGGTGATGCTCGAAGAAGGCTACGTGCTGCCGGGCTCGTTCGTGGTGGCCTCCGACTCGCACTCGAACATCTACGGGTCCCTGGCGGCGCTGGGCACGCCGGTGGTGCGGACCGACGCCGCGGCGATCTGGTCCACCGGTCGCACGTGGTGGCAGGTGCCCGAGATCGTCAAGGTCAACCTGCGCGGCGCGCTGGCGCCCGGCGTGACGGGCAAGGACGTGATCATTTCGCTGATCGGCCACTTCCAGCATGACGAAGTGCTGAATTGCTGCCTCGAGTTCGCCGGCCCGGGTGTGTCCGCGCTGTCGATCGAGGAGCGCATGACGATCTCGAACATGTCGACCGAGTGGGGTGCGCTGGCCGCCCTGTTCCCGTACGACGAGGTGACCCGCCGCTACCTGCTCGCCCGCGCCGAAGTGATGATGCGGCGTGGCGACAAGCACCCGCGCCTGACGCCGGAGAAGGTCCGCCAGCTCGAGGCGCAGGTCCCGCGGGCCGACCCCGACGCGTACTACGCGAAGGAGATCGAGTTCGACCTGGCGAGCGTTGCGCCGTTTGTCGCCGGTCCCAACGAGGTGAAGCTCACCGAGCCGGTGCACGCGCTGGAGGGCCGGAACGTCCGCATCGACAAGGCGTTCCTGATGTCGTGCGTGAACGGGCGGCTCCAGGATTTCGCGGCGGCGGCCGGCGTGATCAAGGGGCAGAAGGTTGCGCCGCATGTGAAGTTCTACGTGGCGGCGGCCTCGAGCGAGGTCGAGCAGGAAGCACGCCGCCTGGGCTACTGGCAGTCGCTGGCCGAGGCCGGCGCGACGTTCCTGCCCGCCGGCTGTGGCGCGTGCATCGGGCTGGGCGAAGGCGTACTGAGCGACGGCGAAGTGGGCATCTCCGCCACGAACCGCAACTTCGACGGCCGCATGGGGTCGCGCAAGAGCCAGGTCTACCTGGCGAGTCCAGCGGTGGTCGCGTCGTCCGCGGTCGCCGGCCGCATTGCCGGCCCGCATGCCGCGACCGCGCAGCAGGTGGCCAGGGCCAGGCCGGCCGGCAGCCTGCGCGTGAACGAGCGTGCCGCGCGCGCCGTCGCGCGCGTGGAGATCCTGCCCGGCTTCCCGCAGACTCTCAGCGGCGAGCTGCTCTGGGTGTCGAAAGACAATCTCAACACTGACGGCATCTACGGCAAGGAATACACCTACAAGACGCTGCCGCCCGAGGAAATGGCCCGCGTCGCGATGGCGAACTACGACCCGGATTTTCAGCGGCTGGCCCAGGCCGGCGACATCCTGGTGGGCGGGTACAACTTCGGTTCCGGCTCGTCGCGTGAGCAGGCGGCGACGGCGCTGAAGTTTCGCGGATTGCGGCTGATCCTGGCGGGTTCGTTTTCGCAGACTTACAGCCGCAATGCGTTCAACAACGGCTTTATCTGCGTGGAGTGTCCGAAGCTGGTCGACGACCTGCGCGCGGCATTCAAGAATTCGCCCGCCCGCACGCTCCGCACCGGCTGGCAGGCGACGGTTGACTTCACGCGGTCGCAGGTGACGACCAAGTCGCCCGGCGGTGAGTCGACCTACGCGTTTCCCGCCCTGGGCCCGGTCGCGCAGGAGCTGGTCATCAAGGGCGGCTTCGAGGCTGTCATTCGCGACCAGCTCGCCAAAATGTAGTCGCCCCGCGGACGGTGAGCGAACTCGTTTTGCACACCTGAGGTGGCGCATTCGGGTGCCACGGTCTGCCTCGGCCTTCGGAACGAAGGCCAAGTCAGGCCGTGCCACACCGGATGCGGAGGTCTCCGGCGTCGGAGGCGGCGCCTGCGTCACAATCTGCCGTTAAACAGGGCTTCCACGCGAGGGCCATATTGCGGTGCCACGGTCTGACTTTGCCTTCAACACAAGGCAAAGTCAGGCAGTGCCACACGGGCAAGGGAGGGCTCGGGCGATAGCGG
>CAZVRR010000154.1:0-9383 GCA_964629745.1 uncultured Planctomycetales bacterium
CAGCGCGCCAACCGGCGCCGCGCGCAGGGTATCCAGCAACTCCGCCTTGCGCGCGCGGATCTCGTCGAGCAGCTCGGCTGACAGCACGCCCTTCGGGGCACTCATGCGCAGTTGCCCGCCGTCGGCCGCCACCTGGACGTCGCGGCGCCGCAGTTCGGCAATCAGATCCGCGGCCGTGCGACTCACAGGGCGATTTCCTCCCGTTCCAGCGCCGTGGTCGTTTCCGGCGCTTCGACGGCGCTGTCGATACACGCGGCCAGCTCCGCGATCGTCGGACTTTCGAAGAGCTGCCGCATCGGTAACTGCACGCCCAGGGCCTCGCGCACGCGCGACAGCACCTGCGTCGCCATCAGCGAATGGCCGCCCAGCTCGAGGAAGTTGTCGTGTACACCGACCGCGTCGATTCCCAGGAGCTGCTGCCAGATCTGCGCCAGCTTCTGCTCGGTCGGCGTGCCCGGCGCCTGGAATGCCGTGGCCAGGTTCGGCCGCGGCTGCTGGAAGGCCTGCGAGGCCGAGTCCGCCGCCGTTTCCGGTTGTGCCGACTGCTTCGCGCTGACCCACTGTGCATAGCGCACGGCCAGATCGCCCGTCGAGACGACGATCTGCGGACCGGCATCGGTGTGCAGGATCCGGCGCAGGACCTCGATCCCCTCGCTGGCCGCATGGTAATAGCCGTGCCCGAATTGCCCGGCACGCTCGCTGGCCGCAATGTCCTGGTCGCTGCGCCAGTTGTCGAGGTTCACGCTCAGCCAGCGGGTATCGCCGGCGCGGTGCCGCCGGCGGACGAAGCTGTCCAGGTACGCGTTCGCGGCGGCATACGCGCCGTAATTCAGCCCGCCGAGGATCGTGGACAGCGACGAGACAAGCAGGCAGAAGTCCGCGCCCCGCTCGCGCAGCAGCTCGTCCAGCACGTGGACTCCCCCCACTTTCGGCTGGAGTTGCCGCCAGATGCGCTGGGGGTTCAGGTCGGCCAGCGGGTGGAAGGCGTCGGCCGCGATCACACCCGCCGCATGGATTACGCCATGCAGCGCGCCGAATCGCTGTTCGGCCTGCGCGAGGGCGGCGGTCATGGCCCGCGCATCCGCGGCATCGGCCGCCGCGACCAGCACTTCGCCCCCGGCCTGCTCAATTTCGCGCAGGGCCCCGATGCGCCGGGCGCGCGCGTCGCCCGGGTGGGCCGCGGCGTACGCATCCCACTCCTCCGCCGGCGGCAGCGGCGAGCGTGCGGTGAGCAGCAGACGCGCCTGCACACTGCGCGCCAGGTAGCGGGCCAGTTCGAGCCCGATCTGGCCCAGGCCGCCCGTGATCAGGTAGAAACCGCGCGGCCGCAGTCGCACCGGTCGGCTCTCGCCGGGAGATGCGAGCGGCAGCGGCTGGAAGTCCTCCACCCAGCGGTAGCCGCCGCGATAGGCGACCGCCGCATCCGGGGGCGCGTGGAGCAGCTCGCGGGCCAGGCTCGACACTTCCTTGGGCGGCAACGCCGCGGGCTGCTGCTCGAGATCGATGACGCGGCAGCGCAGGCCGGGAAATTCCTGAGGTATTACGCGACACAGGCCCAGGAGGATCGCGAGGCCCGCATCCAGCGGCTCCTGCCCGGTGACGTCGAACAGCCCGCGCGTCAGCACGGTCAGTTGCGACGGCACGGTCGTGCCGGAGGCACTGAGCGCCTGAAGCAGCGCGAGCAGGGTCTCCACGCCCGGTTGCTGCGCCAGGCGCTGGAGCCCGGCGGCCTGCTCCCCGGCGGTTCCGGCCAGCAGTACGATCCGATCAGGCGACAATCCCGCGCCGCGCAGCTCGCCGAAAAGGCGCTGCAACTCGCCGGCGCGGCTCGTGTCCAGCTCCCACACGCGCGCGTCGCTGCGCCGATGCACCGGCGCGCGATTCACGATGACGGCATTGGCATGCCGCCCACGCAGTTCGGCAGCCAGCGCTGTCGCCGCACCCGGCGCGTCACCGATCAGCAGCCAGTTCTCGCGCGCGGCGTCCGCGGCCTCGCCGTTGAGCGGCTGGTTCACCAGCTCGCGGCGCCACGCGGGTGCATAGAGCCACTCGTCGATGTTCTCGCTGCGCGCGTCGCCCCGCTGCCGCGCTGCCTTGAGGAGCTTCGGCACCTGTAGCGGCCCTTCCAGCCAGAAGCGGGTCTTCTCGAATGGGTAGGCGGGCAGCGGGATGCGCCGCCGCGGCTGGTCCCCGTACACGCTCTGCCAGTCAACGCGCGCACCGGCGACCCACAGCCGTCCGAGAGTGCCCAATACGCTGGCCCGGTCACTCCCCGTCTCGTGCGGTCCGCGGAGCGTGGAAAGCACGTCACGACCGCGGGCCGGACCGAGCTGGGCCCGCGCCAGAGTCGTGAGCGTGTGGCCGGGCCCGAGCTCGACCAGCAGCGCGTTGGACTGCGCCGCGAGCTCGGTCACGCCGTCGGCAAAGCGCACCGGCTGGCGCATGTGCCGGCCCCAGTACTCGGGGTCGAGTACCTGGTCGGCGGTGATCCAGCGGCCCGTCAGGTTCGAGACGTACGGAATCTGCGGCGCGCTGCGCGGAACGTTGCCGACGGCGCGCACGAACGGCGCGACGGCCGCCTCCATCAGGCCCGAGTGGAACGCGTGCGACGTGTGCAGCCTGCGGCATTCCACGCCCTCGGCCTTCAGCCGCGCCTCCCATTCGGCGATCCGTTCCGGGCTCCCCGACACGACGCACAACTCCGGCGCATTGATCGCGGACAACCAGAGCCCGCTCGTCAGGCGCGGCTCGATCTCCGCCGCCGGCCGCGGAACCACGGTCATCACGCCGGCGGGCATCTGCTGCATCAACCGGCCGCGCAGCGCCACGAGCTCGAGCGCGTCCTCGAGCCGAAACACGCCGGCCAGCGTGGCGGCGACGTATTCACCCAGACTGTGCCCCAGGCAGCCCTGCGGCTGAACTCCCCAGTGCTGCAGCAGCCGCGCCAGCGCGTATTCGACCACGAATAACGCGGCCTGCGTCAACATCGTTTCCGTCAGCCGCGCGGAAGCGGCGGCACTTTCGCCCTCCGGCGGATAGAGCACGGAGCGCAGATCAAGCCCCAGCGCCGGCCGCAGGTGCTCCGCGCAGCGGTCAACCGTGGCGCGGAACACCGGCTCGGATTGCATCAGCTCCAGACCCATGTTCACGTACTGCGCCCCCTGTCCCGGCAGCAGAAACAGGACCGGACGCGCAGGACCCTCCGCGCGGCCGGCCAGCAGGCGCGGCGCGTCGGGCGTGGCGAGCACCGTCGCCGCATCCGCAGTGTCGCGTGCCACGAGCGCCCGGCGGGCACGAAAGAAACGCCGGCCCAGTGCCAGCGTGCTGGCCGCGTCGGCCAGGTTGGTTTCCGGATGTGCCGCCAGGTGTGCACCGAGCCGGGCCGCCGCCTGTCCGGCGCCTTCGTCCGTCTCCGCCGACAGCAGCAGGAGCTGCCAGGGTTGCGCCGGCGGCGTCGGTGCGGCTGACGGCGCCTCTTCCAGCACGACGTGCGCGTTGGTGCCGCCGAACCCGAAGGCGCTCACGCCCGCGCGGCGCGGAACGCCGGCGGTGCGCGGCCATGCCCGCAGCTCGGTGTTGATGTAGAACGGCGTGCGCTCGAGTTGCAGATCGGGATTCACCGCCTCGAACTGCGCCAGCGGCGGAAGCTGCCCGTGGTGCAGCGCAAGCACGGCCTTGATCAGGCCCGCGATCCCCGCCGCCGCATCGCAATGACCGATGTTCGCCTTCGCCGAGCCCAGGGCACAGAACTGCCGGCGGCTCGTACCGCGCCGTTCGAACGCCCGCGTCAGCGCCTGCACCTCGATCGAATCGCCCAGCAGCGTGCCGCTGCCGTGGCCCTCCACGTAGCCGATCGTATCCGGGTCGACGTCCGCGTTGGCCAGCGCGTCGGCGACGACCGCGGTCTGCCCGTTAATGCCGGGCGCCGTGAAGCTGGCCCGCTGCGAGCCGTCGTTGTTGACCGCCGACCCCTTGATGACGGCATAGATGAAATCGTGGTCGGCCAGCGCGTCCTCGAGGCGCTTGAGCACGACCACGCCCAGGCCGTTGCTGAAGACCGTTCCGCGCGTGCGTGCGTCGAACGAGCGGCAATGCCCGTCCGGCGAGAAGATCCCGTCGGGCTGGTACACGTAGCCGCTGGCCTGCGGCAGGCGGATCGACACGCCGCCGGCGAGCGCGAGGTCGCATTCCGCATTCAGGAGCCCCTGGCACGCGAGGTGCACCGCGACCAGCGAGGTCGAGCACGCCGTCTGCACGGGAAAGCTGGGCCCCCTCAAGTTCAGCTTGTACGAGATGCGTGTCGGCAGGAATGTGAGGTCGTTGCCGATCGAGACGGCGCCGCCGTCCAGGTCGCCCAGCGCATCGCGGTGGGCTTGCAGGTACGTGGTCCAGTTGCTCGAGCTGGAACCGGCATACACGCCGATCAGCGCGTCGGTGGTCTGCGGATTGCAGCCCGCGTGTTCGAGCGCTTCCCAGGCAGCCTGCAAAAACAGCCGCTGCTGCGGATCCATGAACAGCGCCTCGCGCGGGTTGTAGCCGAAGAAGCCGGCATCGAACGTCTCGACGTCGTCCAGCACGCCGCGGCGCTTGATGTACTGGGGATGGCGCAGCAGCCGCGGATCGACCCCGGTCGCACGCAGCTCCTCGTCCGTGAACGTCGCGATCGTCTCGGCGCCGGCGGCAATGACGCGCCAGTACGCCTCGAGACCGCGCGCACCGGGAAACCGGCCGCTCATTCCAATGATCGCAATCTCTGCACCGGTCAGCGCCGGCCCGCCGTTCTCAGCCGTCATGATTCCACACCCTTGGCATCGCGTCGCGTCGCACGACGCCGTTCCTGATGTTCACGGCGCCGATCGAGCCGTGTGCGTTCCCCGTCTGGCCCAGTCGGCGCCGCCGCCGTGTCCAGGGCCGGTTCGCCCCGCACCCGCTGCGCCAGCGCACGGACCGTCAAAGCCTCGTAGACCGTCGCAACGGGCAATTGCGTCTCGTAAAGTTGGTTGATGCGCGCGATGACGCCAATCGCCAGGTGCGACTGGCCGCCCAACTCGAAGAAGCTGTCCAGCACGCCGATGCCGCCAATGCCCAGCGCTTCCTCCCAGATTCCGCAGATGCGGCGTTCCACGTCGTCCGCCGGGGCGGCGTACTCGCTGGCCAGATTCGGCCGGGCATGCCGGGCCGGATCGGCCGTGACCGGCGCCGGCCGGTCCGCGGGCAGTTCGCGGGGCTGGCGCGGCAGCCGGACGAGCACCTGGACATGCTGGGTCACACCCAGCGCGCGGCGGAACAGCTCGACGCCCTCAGCCGGGGTGATGGCATACTTGAGGCCCTCGGCGCGTTGGGCCGCGAGCGCCGGCGGCAGCGGCGTGTTCACGGCCATGCCGACCTGCTGCCAGGCGTCCCACGCGATCGAGACAACGCGTCGCCCGCGCCGCCGCAGCGCGTACGCCAGTGCATCCAGGCCGGCGTTTGCTGCGCAGTAGTCGACCTGTCCCGCCCCGCCCACGAGGCCCGTCAACGAGGAGCACAGCGCGAAGAAGTCCTGGGCCTGCCCCTCCAATACGCGGTCCAGCGCGCGCGTGCCGGCGACTTTCGGCCGGAAGACCGCCGCGGCCGCGGCGGGCGTCTTGAGCTGGATCATCCCGGCGCCGGCCACGCCCGCCGCGTGGATCACGCCGTCAATGCGGCCGAACCGCGACACGCCCTGGGCGACCGCCGCCCGCATCTGGCCTTCGTCCGCCGTGTCCGCGGCACAGACGAGCGCCTGCCCGCCGCTCTGCTCGATCTGCCGCAGGGCAAGCAGCTTGTGCTGCGTCGCGGGATCCGTCTCGGGCTGCCGCGGCGCTGGGGGTCCGTCCGACCCGGGTGGAAGCGGGCGCCGCGCGGTGAGGATCAGCCGCGCTTGCCACGCCTGGGCCAGCCACTTCGCCAGTTCGAGCCCGATGCCCCCGAGGCCGCCGGTGATCAGGTAGACGCCGTTTGTCTTGAGCGGCAGGCTGGAATCCGCCGGCGCGTCGAGCGGCAGCGGCTCGGGCTGCGGAACGTGCCGCACCGGGCCGCGATACGCCACGCTTGGCTCGGCAGCCTCGTTGCTCAGCTCCGCCAGCACCTGCGCGGCGGCGAGCGAAACGGCGCCCTGCCCATCCAGGCTGAGATCGATGTGCCGACAAGCCAGGTGCGGATATTCCTGCGGGATTACGCGGCACGGCCCGAGCACGAGCGCCTGCCCGGGATGCAGCACCTCGTGTCCGGTGACGTCATGGACACCATCCGTGACGGCCACGATCCGCAGCGGCTGCGTCGACCCGAGGTTGCCCAGCGCCTGCGCCAGCGCGAGCAGGCTGTCGAAGACATTCGCCTGCGCGGCGGCGTCATCGCGTGCGGGCCGCATGGCCCACAGGTGCACGATAAGCTGCGGCAAGCCCTGCTCGCTCGCGCTCAGCCGTCGCAGCACCTGCTCATAATCACTTCGTTCCGCCAGGCGGATGGACTGCGCCGTGCCGCCCGGCGTATCTGCGTCGGCGGCATGAACCACGAGCGCCTTGCCGCCCGCAGACTCCCATTGGCGCGCCAACTCGTGCGACAGCGGCGAATCGTCACCGAAGATCAGGCAGCGCTGCCCGGCACTCGCCGCGGCACTTTGGCCCGGGGCCGCGGCCTCCCTCCATTTCAGCGTAAAGAACCAATCTCTCATGGCTTCGCTCCGCGGCTGATCCTGCCGGAGTGGCGCGGCGGACGGTGGTGTCGCCGGCCTGCGGTTCGTGGGTCCGTCGATCCAGTAGCGCTGCCGCTGGAACGGGTACGTCGGCAGCTCGACACGCTGGCGCGGCTGGGCGCGGTGGACGGCCGGCCAGTCCGGCCGCGCGCCCGCGAGCCAGAGCCGTCCCAGCGTGCGGACGAGAACTTCCTCGTCGTCCAATTTCTCGCGCGGATGCGCCAGGCTGCTCAACAGCGGCAACTGCGGCACGTTCTGGGCAGCCAGGCCGGCGAGTCCCTGCCCCGGCCCCACTTCAAGCAGGAGTGCGATGCCGCTGTCGGCCAGGCATTCCAGGCCGCGTGCAAACAACACCGGATGGTGCAGGTGACGGCCCCAGTGCCCGGGATCCGCCAGTTCTTCCTCCGTGATCCAGGCGCCGGTCACGTTCGTGACGTACGGGATCCGCGGCGCGGAGACCCGCACTTCGCGCATCGCCGCGACCAGCGGCGCCACGGCGTCATCCAGCAGTCCGGAATGGAAACCGCCGGCGGTCTGCAGCGGCTGGCACGCGACGCCGGCGGCGCGGAGTTCCAGCTCGAGCCGTGCAATGCGCTCGGGCGTCGCGGACACGACGCACGACTTCGGCCCGTTCACGGCCGCGAGCCAGAGGTCAGGCCCGATGCGTTTGCGCACCGCCGCCTCGCTCTCCACGATCGCCAGCATGGCGCCCGGCGGCGCGGCCTCCATCAGCTGGCCACGCTGCACCACGACACGCAGCGCATCCGCGAGCGTCAGCGCGCCGGCGACGCACGCGGCGACGTACTCGCCGCTGCTGTGGCCCAGCAGGGCCGCCGGGTGAATGCCCCACCCGCGCCACAACTCGGCCAGTGCATACTCAATGACAAACAGCGCGATCTGTGCAACGGAAGTGCGCTGGAGAGCGCGGGCCGCACGTGTGCGATCCCCTTCCGCCCGTCCGGGTAGAAGCCAGTCGCCCGCGTCCGTGACGCCGAGATCGGCGAGCAGCGCGAGGCAACGATCGACCTGCGCGCGGAACAGCGGCTCGGCGTGGTACAGCGCTGCGCCCATCCCCGGGGCCTGCGCACCCTGGCCGGGGAAGAGGAACGCCACGCGCGGGGGTTCGTCGGGACAGCGACCGCTGTCCGCGCGCCCGGCCGCCGGCTGCTCACACATTTCCGCCACGCGCGCGAGATCGCGGCCCACCGCGATGCGCCGGAAGTCGAATGCCGCGCGGCCGACCTGCAGGGTGTAGGCCACGTCGGCGAGATTCAGCCCGGGCTGTTCGCGCAGATGACGCGCGAGGTTCCGGCGCGCCGCGTCGAGCGCGGCCTCGTTGCGCGCGGACAGCGGCAGCACGTGCCACGTTCGGCCGGGCGCGCGGGCCGGCGCCGGCGGCGCTTCCTCGACCACCACGTGTGCGTTCGTGCCACCGATGCCGAACGAGCTGACCCCCGCCCGGCGCGGCACTCCCGCGGGCGGCTCCCAGGCGCGCAGCGCCGCGTTCACGTGGAAGGGGCTGGACTCGAAGTCGAACTGCGGATTGGGTCGCTCGTAATGCAGGCTGGGGGGCAGCTCGCGGTGCTCCAGGGCCAGCACGGTCTTGATCAGGCCCGCAACGCCGGCGGCGGCGTCCAGGTGGCCGATGTTGGATTTCACCGAACCGAGCGCGCAGTACCCCCGGCGGTCGGTGCCGCCGCGGAACGCGCGCGTCAGGGCGGCGATTTCGATGGGGTCGCCCAGGTGCGTGCCGGTGCCGTGCGCCTCGACATAGGTGATCGTGGCGGGATCGACGTCGGCCATGTGGTGCGCGAGCGCAATCGCCTGCGCCTGGCCCTCGATGCTCGGCGCCATGTAGCCGATCTTGGCGGCCCCGTCGTTGTTGAGACCGATGCCGCGGATCACGGCCCGCACGCGGTCGCCGTCCGCCACCGCCTCCGCCAGCCGCTTCAGTACGACGAGCCCGATGCCGTTGCCGCCCACGGTGCCGGCGGCGCGCGCGTCGAACGGGCGGCAATGGCCGTCGGGCGACTGAATCCCGCCCGGGCTGTACAGGTAACCCGCGCGGGCCGGAACGCTGATGCCCACGCCGCCGGCCAGCGCTATGTCGCACTGGTAAGTCCACAGGCCCTGGCAGGCCATGCACACGGCGACCAGCGAGGTCGAGCAGGCCGTCTGGATCGCGAGGCTCGGCCCGCGCAGGTTCAGGCGGTACGACAGGCGGGTGGTCAGGAAGTCCTTGTCGGTGCCCAGCGCCCACAGCGCCTGCGAATCTGCGTGCAGCGCGGCCAGGACGTACGTATTCATACTCGCGCCGGCGTAGACGCCGATCGGGCCCGCGTAGCGCTGCGGGTCGTAACCCGCGTCTTCCAGCGCCGTCCAGCCGCATTCCAGGAAGACGCGGTGCTGCGGATCCATCTGCTGCGCTTCGCGCGGGGTGTAGCCGAAGAACTCGGCGTCGAACAGGTCGACGTCGTCGAGGCACCCCTTGGCGGGGACGTACTGGGGGTGCTCGACGAGGCGCGCGTCCAGCCCGGCCGCCTGCAGCTCCTCGGTGCTGAAACGGCGGATGCTCTCCACGCCGGCCCGCAGATTCTGCCAGAACGTGGCGAGGTCCGCGGCGCCGGGGAAGCGGCCGCTCAGGCCGATGATCGCGATGGGCTCGATG
>CAZVRR010000155.1:0-9373 GCA_964629745.1 uncultured Planctomycetales bacterium
GCCACAGACTGTGGCACCGGTTTCCCAACCGGTGTCAGCATCTGTCTCGGTGTGGCACCGGTTCTCAACCGCACGTGGCACGGGTATGCGGGGGATCCATCCCGGTAAGCACCCACGGATGTGGCGGGCGAGCTGTGCTCAGGTTCGGGCTATTACCGGACCTTGTGGACCCCGTCGGTTCAAATCGCGCCGCGCTCGCGTTGTGCTTCCGCTAAAATGGACCAGCGCGTAAAAATACCCAATGCGCTGGTACTGTTTCCACATGGAGGAGCACGGCATGACTGTTCGTTTCCCCTTCCTGGCCGCCGCGCTGGCCGGATTGCTGAGTGCCACCGCCTGGAGCGCGAACGACCCGCCGGTGCGTTATGACGAGTACAAGCTCGCCGAGGTCACGACCAGCACGTGGGCGCAGATCGATGCGCTGCACGCGCTGGGGGGCCGGGCCATGAGCGACTATGAGGGCCCGGGGACGGCGGTGTACTTCTTCCCGCCCGAGGCCATGCCGGGACTGGCCGGGCTGGGCGTGCCGTACACGATCCGGCACGACGATCTCCAGGCGCTGATCGCGCTGGAACGCTCGGCGATCGACGGGCGCGGGCCGGTCGAGCCGCGCGATCCGAGCTGGTTCGAACAGTACAAGACCTACGATGAGATTCTCGAGAAGTTCAACGCGATGGTCGCCGACAAGCCCGAGATCTGCACGCTGGTCAGCCTGGGCGACACGCTCGAGAGCCGGCCGATCTGGGCCCTGCGGATCACGGCCGGCGTCGACAAGCCGATGGTCGTGTTTGACGGGGCGATCCATGCCCGCGAGTGGATCGCGCCGATGACGGTGATGTGGATCGCCGATCGACTCGTCTACGGCTACGACATGGATCTCCACATCCGCTCGCTGGTGGACTCGCTCGAGGTCGTGCTCGTGCCGGTCGCCAACCCCGACGGGTACGTGTACACGTGGACCACCGATCGCATGTGGCGCAAGAACCGGCGCGACATTTCGGGCAGCTCGTGCTACGGCGTGGACTGCAACCGGAACTTCGGCGTCGGCTGGGGCGGCGTCGGCTCGTCGGGCGACCCGTGCAACGACGTGTACCGCGGGACCGCGGGCTTCTCCGAGCCCGAGACGCAGCTCTTCCGCGAGTTCTTCCAGGCGAACCCGCGCATCGTGTCGGGCATCAGCTTCCACAGCTACGCCCAGCTCATCATGTCGCCCTTCGGCTACACGCCCAGCCTGCCGGACGATCACGCGACGTTCATGGAGCTCAACGAAGCCATGCACGACGCGCTGCTGGCCGTGCACGGCGTCCAGTACGACTACGGCCCGCTCTACGCGACGATCTACCCGGCCTCCGGCGTGACCGTGGACTGGGCTTATGCCGACGAAGGGGTCTTCGAATTCACGATCGAGATGCGCGACGAGGGCCAGTACGGCTTCGAGCTGCCCGCCGACCAGATCATCCCGAACTGCGAGGAGAACTTTGCGGCGGTGCTGGCGCTGCTCGACTGGTCCGTCACGCCCGTGAAGTTCTCGTTCCCGAGCGGAGTCCCGACGCGGCTGACGCCCGACCTGCCCGCGTCGTTCCCCGTGCGCATCGTCGCGCTGGGGGACACGATCGACCCGGCATCCGTGCTGCTGCACACGCGCGTGGGGGACGAGGGCGACTTCACGGCGCTGCCCCTGGTGCCCGCCGGCGACGACCTGTACCAGGCCGAGCTGCCGGCCACGCCCTGCGGCCAGACGCGGCAGTTCTATATCGCGGCGACGACGAGCGGCGGAACCAGCGGCACGAGCCCGGCCGGTGCGCCGGCCGCGGTGTACTCGGCCGATGCCTACCTGGTCGTCATCGCGCTCGACGAGAACATGGATACGAATCCGAACTGGACCAAGCAGGGCAGCTGGAACTGGGGCGACCCGACCGGCGCCGGTTCGGGTGCGCACGATCCGGATGCCGGCGTGAGCGGGGCGTACGTGTACGGCTATAACCTCAACGGCGACTACACGAACAACATGACCGAGTATCATCTCACCACGCCGCTCATTGACTGCACCGGCCTGAGCGGCACCCAGCTCAGCTTCTATCGCTGGCTGGGCGTGGAGGGGTCGCAATACGATCACGCCCGCCTGCGCGTCAGCAACAACGGCTCGACGTGGACGGTCATCTGGCAGAACCCGGCCAACACGCTCGATGACGGCGAGTGGGTCTACCAGCAGTTCGACATCTCCGCAGTCGCCGACAACCAGCCCGACGTCCAGGTGCGCTGGAGCATGGGCACGACGGACAGCTGGACGACGTACTGCGGCTGGAACATCGACGACGTGCAGGTGTGGGCGCCGGATCCCGCGGGCTGCCCCGCGCTGACCGGCGACCTGAACTGCGACGGCGCGCTGAACGCGTTCGACATCGATCCGTTCGTCCTGGCGCTGAGCGATCCGACGGGCTACGCGGCGGCGTATCCGGATTGCGACGTGATGCTGGCGGACTGCAACGAGGACGGCGTCGTGAATGCGTTCGACATCGATGCGTTCGTCGCGCTGCTGACGCCGTGATGCCCAATGCAAACGCCATCCGGCCCGCACTGCGTGAGCCGGATGGCTTCGCGAAGCACGCCGCAACGGGTTTGCAGCGCTGACTCAGGGCGCCTTCCCGCCGCCGAAATCGACGCGCGGCGCCTCGCGCGCCGCCTCGGTCGAGGTTTCGAAGTATTCGCCGGGCTCGACGCCGGCCCAGCGTGTGTAGATGCGGCCGAGGAACTGGCGCGCGTAGCGGTTCAGCTCGCCGACGGCCTCGTTGTAGCGCCGGCGTTCGACGGCGATGCGATTCTCGGTGCCCTCGAGCTGGGCCTGGAGATCGAGGAAGTTGGCCTGCGCCTTCAGCTCGGGGTAGCGCTCCTGCAGCACCAGCAGCCGCGACAGGGCGCGCTCGAGTCCATTGGCCGCCTCGACCTTCTCGTCGCGGCTGCCGGCGGAGAAGTAGCGTTCGCGGCTGTGGGCGATCTCCGTGAAGATGTCCTTCTCATGCGCGGCATAACCCTTGACGGTTTCGACGAGGTTCGGGATCAGCTCGTAGCGCCGCTGGAGCACGACGTCGATCTGCGACCACTGCTCGTTCACGCGTTCCCTCAGGTTGACCGCCCGGTTGTACCCCTGGACCGCGCAGCCACCCACGACCAGCGCGAACAGTCCGACCACCGCGACCAGCGCGATGAGGACCGTGCCGACACCTGCCCGCTTTCGCATGTTCGTCACCTCCGTACGGGATTCGCCGCTCCCGTGCGATTCTCACCAGCCCACGGTCGATCCGCCGCCGCCAAATCCGCCGCCGCGACCGCCGCCGAAGCCGCCATAACCGCCCCCGCCGAAGCCCCCGCCGCCGAAGCCGCCCCCGCCCCAGCCGCCGTGACGCCGCCCGCCACCCAGCACCTGGCCCAGGATGAGCCAGGGCAGAACGCCGCCGGAGTTGTAGCGCCGGCGTCCCCAGCGCCGGCGGCCCCGGCCGCGCAGGCCGCCCAGCAGCAGCGCGACGACGAGCAGGACGGCGATCGGGCGCGCCACGCGGCGCCCGCGCGGCCCGGCGCCCGGGGGGGAACCCGGTTGGGCTCGCTCGGACGGGAGCGTGACGCCGGCGGCGGACGAGACGAGCCGGACCATCTCGCGCACGCCCTGCTCGAGTCCGCGGCCGTACTGGCCGGCGCGGAAGTGCGGCGCCATCCGCTCTCGCGCAATTCGCGCCGTGACGCTGTCGGTCAGCGTGCCCTCGAGCCCGTAGCCGACATCCGTGCGTACCTTGCGGTCCCGCACGGCGAGCGTGATGAGCACGCCGTTGTCGCGATCCTTGTCGCCGAGTTTCCACTTCTCGGCGACGCGAATCCCGAAGTCTTCGATGGCCAGCCCACCCGTGTCGGGAACGGTGAGAACGATCATCTGCGCCGACGTTCTCTGCTCGAGCGAGTCGAGCAGGAGGTTCAGACGCTGCTCGCTCGCGCGGTCGACGACGTTCGCCAGGTCGACGACGTGTGCCGGCGGCTGCGCGGGCACATCCTGTGCGCCGGCCGTACCGGCCAGCGCCAAGCTCGCCGCCGCGACCCAGATCCGGCGCCGCACTGTGCCGCGCACCGTTGCCATTCTGCCGATCCTATCTCAGGTGAGGCGCATCGCCATTCCAATTCGCCACCTGGATTCTAAAGCGCCCCATCGACTTTGCGGATGCGCCGTGAGCGGGTCGTGCGGTGTACGGCTTGCAGAGGCGGTCGGTGCTCTCGCTCAGGGTGCTTTCGGCGTGGCGACAGGGTTCGCCGCATCGGCGTCTTCGGGGGACAAAGCCACACGAAAGCCGGCGAAATCGTAATGCAGGTAGGCGGAGAAGCGGCGCCGGTGCGTGCTTGTGGCGTACTCCGGACCGAAGCCCCAACTCCCGCCACGCAAAACGCGCATGCCGCCGTACGGCTCCTCGCGCTCCTCATCGGAGGTGAAGGGATACGGCGCGAAGCGGCTGCTCACCCACTCCCAGGCATTGCCGGCCAGGTCATACAGGCCCAGCGGGTTGGGGGGGAAACTGCCGACGGGCGCCGTCTGTTCCCAGCGATCCTGCGCGGCGGTGCCGCGCACGTTGGCCAGGCCGGGCGCGAATTCGCCAGTGGCGGTCGGGGACTCCGCCGTGCCGCCCGCCCTGGCCGCGTACTCCCATTCCGCCTCGGTGGGCAGGCGCAGCCCGGCCCACTCGCAGTAGGAGCGCGCATCGCCGAAGAGGATGCCGACCACGGGCTGGTCGTCGCCGCGATAGGCCGCGTCGTCCCAGAACATGGGCGGTTCAATCGTTTCGGTCTTCATGAAGCGGGCGAACTGCGCGTTGGTCACCTCGTAGCGCCCCAGCCAGAAGCCGTCGACGCGCACGCGGTGGGCCGGGCGTTCATCGTCGGGGCCGGCGTCGTTGCCCATCGTGAAGTCACCGCCCGGAATCCACACCAGCACGGAGCCGTCGGTGGGATTCACGTACTCGTCGCCGGCCTGCGGCGGTCCGCTCTGCCGATTCCAGCGCCGGCTCGCCCCGCGCGGTGCCGGCTGCGATGCCGCCGGCGTCGCGGCCAGGCGCCGGGCCGTCCACTCCAAGGCCGCACCGCCCTGGCCGCCGATGCAGGCGCCCGTGGCCTGGTCCTTGTCGAACAATCCGGTGCAGACCAGCGTCGCGTCGTCGCGCGCGATCTCGAACCGCACGCTGCCGCCCCAGGCGTAGAACGCCGCAACGGCGGACTCCGGCTGGTCGGCGCCCGGCTGGTACGTCGCCTGCCACCGTCCCTCGCTGTTTTGAATGCGCAGCATCCCGGTCGCGGCGCCGGAAAGTTGCCAGGAACCGCCGAGCTGGACGGCGTCGCGGCGCGCCTGCCAGGGTTGACCCGCCGCGGCAGCGGGTTCCTGCTGCGTGCCGGTGATGGTGTCACCGTCCACCTGGCCGCGGTAGGTGACGCGGCGCGCGGGGTCCTGCGGATCGGGCAGCTCGAGCGTGAATTCCCGGCCCTGGATGCGCGCCGTGTCGATCGTGAGCAGCGGCGCCCCGGGCCGCAGCAGGGATCCGGACACGTGCTGAAACTGCTGGTGCAGCAGCAACACGGCCTCACCTGCGGGTTCCGACCAGCGCCACGTGCCGCCCACCGCCGCCGGAATCACCCAGTAGTACACGACGTTCCCGCGCGCGCGGGGGTGCTCGATCTCGCGGTCCGGGGCCCAGTCGTCCATGTGAAAGGCGTGCGAGACGATGCGCGTGCCGGGCGCCAATTCGGCGAACAGCTTGGGGCGCAGCATCAGGTTCACGGTGTTGAGCAGGTACAGCGTGACGACGCTCGCGGGCCGGATGTCGGTCTGCAGGATGTCCGCCTCGCGGAACTGCACGAGTTCGCCGACGCCGTCCGCCTGTGCGATCTCGCGCGCTTCGCGGACGCGCTGCGGATCGAGATCGACGCCCAGCCCGCGGGCGCCGAAGCGCCGGGCGGCGCGGATGACGATGCGGCCGTCGCCGCAGCCCAGATCGTATACCACGTCCTGCGCCGTCACGCCGGCCAGGTCGAGCATGGCGTCGACCACCTGCGGGTGCGTGGGCTCGTAGGGAACGTCGAGCGCCACGGGCTCCTTCTCGTCGGCATGCCCGGCCGGCAAGAGGGCCACTGCGAGGAGCAGGGTGCAGGGCGGCAGAACGCAAGCTGGAATTCGCATGGTCAATCTCCCTGGTCGCGCCCGGCCGACCAGCCCGGGGCGGGCGCGTCGGCGGGGGTGCGGAGGCCAAAGGCGAAGTACACCGGCAGACCGGTCAGCATCACGCCGACGCCGAGCCAGGCCATGTGCCCGCGCTGATCGACGGCGAAGTCGAGTGCGCTGTACACCATGTAGCCGCACGTCAGCGCGAACACGAGCACGGTCAAGGGGTAAAGCGGTACCCGGAAGGGCCGTGGCCGTTTGCGATCTTTGTACCGCAGGGCGATCACCGCGATGCTCACGAGCAGCAGGAACGTCCAGAAGACCGGCGCGGTGTACATCACGGCGGACTCGAAGCCCGAGCCGAGCTGGTCGCGGAACCACGAGCTGGTGCCGGGCAGCAGGATCAGCACGGTGCTGATGGCGCCCTGGAGCAGGATGGCATTGAGGGGCGTGTCGCGGGCTGTGTGCCAGCGCGCCAGCGGCGCGAAGACCCGGAAGTCGTGGCCCAGCGCCCACATCGTCCGCGCCCCGGTGAAGATCGAACCGTTCATCGCGCCGAGCGTGGAGATCGCGACCAGCGCGGAGATGAAGTTGCGTCCCCCGGCGCCGAGTGCGCTGTACATCGTGTCGGCGGCCACTGCGCCGGAGCCGCGCACCCCTTCGAAGCCGAGCACCCGCAGGTACGCGAGGTTCACGGCCACGTAGATCGCGGTCAGGACCAGCATGCTCACGAACAGCACGCGCAGCATGTCGGACGGACGCCGGACCTCGCCCGCCACGTAGGCGGCCTCGTTCCAGCCGCCGAATGTATAGAGCACGAACACCAGCGCGAGGCCGAATGCCGTGATCGGCGGCGCGCTGCCGCCTGTGGTGGTGTCCGGGGGGGCCGGATCAGCCAGCAGCGCGGCGACCACGATTGCCGCCAGGCCGAGCACCTTGGTGCACGTGAGCACACGCTGCGTCCAGCGCCCCGTGCGCAGGCCGAGCGCGTTGAGGAGCGTGAGAATCACGGTGGCGGCCAGGGCATACAGCAGGGGCCCGTGTGTGCCGAGCGGTCGGAGCTGCGCGGCGTACGAGCCGAACACATAGGCCGCCGCGGCGATCGAGCCGGTCTGGATCACCGCCATGCGCGACCAGACGAACAGGAATCCGACCAGGGGCCCGAACGCCCGTGCCAGGTACACGTACTCGCCGCCCGAATGCGGGTAGGTCGTCGCCAGTTCGCCGTAGCACAGTGCGCCGCACACGCACAGCAATCCCCCGGCCAGCCAGGCCAGCATCATGAACATCGGGGTGGCGGTGTTCAGGGCCACCAGGTTGGGGACGGCGAAGATTCCCGTGCCGATCACGATCCCGACGACAATGGCAACGGCATCGAGCCACGCCACGCGCCGGGCCGGGCTGTCGACGGAGAAGTCTACGGGGGAAACAGGCAATCACCTGCCCTCAGTGCCCGAAGCGCTGGATTGCTCGCGAATCGTCCGAACCACGCGTAAAGATACGCGCGCCGGCGCGCGGCGGTCAATGCGAAACACACGCGCGCGGCTTACGACTCGCTCAGCGAGACAAAGCCCATCGGCGCCCGCGCTGTCTGCGCCAGCGCCACCGGGATCATGTCCGCCACCTCCCGCGCGAGGAACCCGACCGGCGCAAGCTGCCGCGCCAGCAGGTCGGCGGCTGCGCCGTGCACGGCCACGCCCAGGCGCGCGGCATCCGCGGGCGCCAGCCCCTGCGCGATCAGGGCGGCGATCAGGCCGGTCAGCACATCGCCCATGCCGCCGGTCGCCATCCCCGGGTTGCCCGTGGTGTTGACGTAGACCGAGCTGGCGGTCGCAACGACGGTGTGGTGTCCTTTCAGCACGACCACGCAGCCGGTGAGCTGCGCGTACTCATGGGCAATGCGGATGCGCCCGTCATCGTCTTGCGCGTCGAGCGGGCTCAGACCGGCGGCGCTTCGCAAGCGCTTCATTTCCCCCGGATGGGGCGTGACCACGGTCGTTTCCGGCGCGCGCTGTTTCCACCACTGTGGCAGCGTGCCGCCGGCGAGGCAGTTGATCCCGTCGGCATCCAGCACGAGCGGGACCTGAGCCCGCGTCACGACCTGCGTCACGAACTCCTGAACGGGGGACGTCGTGCCCAGGCCGGGACCGAGCGCCACCACGGTCGGCCAGTTCAGGTCGAGTGCGCGGAACGCGTTCGAACCGTCGGCCTGACCCTGGTCGGTTTCCGGCAGGGCCTGAGTCATCAGGCACGGCTCGCCGGCGGCGATGATCGGCAGCACCGACGCGGGTGTGCACACGCGCACCAGGCCGGCCCCGCCGCGCAAGGCGCTGAGTCCGGCCAGCACGGCGGCGCCGCTCATGCCGCGGCTGCCGGCGATGATTGCGACGCGGCCGGCCTGTCCCTTGTGCATGTCGACGGGGCGGGGGGGCAGCGGCGGAAGGTCGCGGATGGTCCTGGGGCCCCCGCTCATTGCGTTTCCCCGAGCCGGTTGATCAGGGCCGCCTGGCAGGCGGCCCCGAAGCCGTTGTCGATGTTCACGACGGACACGCCCGGCGCACAGCTGTTCAGCATGCCGAGCAATGCGGCCAGGCCGTTGAAGCTCGCCCCGTAGCCGACGCTGGTCGGAACCGCGATGACCGGCGCGCTGACCAGTCCGCCGACGACGCTGGGCAGTGCGCCTTCCATGCCCGCCACGACGATCAGGACGCGCGCGGCGCGGAGCGCGTCGGCATGCGCCAGCAACCGGTGCAGGCCGGCCACGCCGACGTCGTAGAACGTCGCCGTCTGCTGGTCCATCAGCTCGAGCGTGAGGCGGGCCTCCTCGGCGACCGGCAGATCGCTGGTTCCGGCGCAGATCACGCCGACGGTGCCGCGGGTGAGCTGGGCGGGGCGCTGGCGCAGCCGCAGCAGGCGCGAGGTCTCGTCGTACTCCGCGCCGGGGTGAGCGGCGACGATGCGCTGCGCCGCTTCCGGTGCGACGCGTGTCGCCAGGACGTTTCCGCCGCGCGCGGCCAGCCGGGCGAAGATGGCCTCGATCTGCGCCGTCTGCTTGCCCTGGCCGAAGATCACTTCCGGCAGGCCGCAGCGCAGGGCGCGGTGGTGATCGACGCAGGCGAACCCGAGGTTTTCGAAGGGGAGGCTTTGCAGGCGCTGCATGGCCGCGGGCACGTCGAGCGCGCCCTG
>CAZVRR010000156.1:0-7334 GCA_964629745.1 uncultured Planctomycetales bacterium
GGTCCCGTCGGTCTCCGTCTCCCCAGCGACGCCGGACGTCGCCGCGGCGCCAGAGCGGCCCGCGGCGCCGGGGGACGCAGTGCCGGCGGTATTCGTCGCCGTGCTGGCGCCGGGGGAAGCGGCGCACGATATCGTGGATCGCGTACAACTGGCCGTACACGAGGAGCCGCTGTCCGCCACTCCAGAAGAGCTTGCCGCCGAGGCGCTCGCGATCGCCGCCGACGAGTCCGAGCCCGAGGTTTACTTTATGCTCGAGCCGCCGCAGGCAGGGCCGACGCTGGCAGCTGCGGTGCGCGGTTCGCCCTGAGGGACCGTCCATGCCCAACCCGAAGACGTGTATTCGCAGTCGGCCGCTGGCGCCACTGGCCGTCTGCCTGGCGCTTGTGGGCGTGGCGCGGCCCGCACCCGCCGAGGACCTGCGCGACCTGGTGGAGGAGGTGCTCGACAAGCCGATCGCGGGCGTGCGGATCGAAGGTCAGCCGATCCGCGAGGCCTTGCAGCAACTGGGTGCGCAGACGGGGATGAGCTTCGTGCTTGACGACGCCACGCTGGGGCTGATGCCCTATGGCGGGCGGACCAAGATCTCCGTCGTGCTGTCGGGCGATTCGCTGCGCAAGAGCCTGACGCAGATGTTTGACGGGCTGGGGCTGGTGATGCGGCTGTACGGCGACAAGCTCCACGTCCTGCCGGGGCCGATGCTCGAGAGGCTCGGGCGGCGGTTGTCGATCGAAGAGGTGCGCCTCCTGCACGAACTGGCGGCTCATCCCTGGGCCGCCCTGCCGGAGCCGCGGCCGCCGATCCAGTTTCGCGCCCTGAACGAACCAGAGGCGCAGCAGGCGCTCGACGCGAAGATTGCGCAGACCGTGCTGCCCAACGCGTTGCGCCAACTCGAGACGGCGACGCAGGCGCTGGGCTGGGTCTGGGTGCCCCAGGAGCGCTCGATCGTGATCATGACCCGCGCCGAGGACGTGTACAGCCGGCTGGAACGGCCGATCACGCTGGACTACCGCGGCATCCGGCTGGATGACCTGCTGATGGACCTGGGCCAGAAGGTTGGCGTCACGGTGCTGTTCGAGGGCGGCGTGCTCGAACGGATCCAGGCCGACAATCGCGCGGTTGATCTGATCGACAAGAACACCACCGCGCTCCAGACGCTCGAGCGGATCTGCGGGTCAACGAACACGTGCTTCGAGGTGACCGAGGACGGAGTGCTCATCGCGGCCCCCGAGGATTCGGCCCGCCCCACGCGCCCCGCCGCCGGTGCGCGGGTCGTGGCGATCCTGCGCGTTCCGGTCGGGGAAGACGGAACCACGGTCGACTTCCCGTTCTACGATGACAATGTGCCGGACGAGTTCCGTCGGCTGCTGGACCAGAAGCTGCCCGCCGTGCTGGAGGACTTGCGCCGGAAGGAGAATTAGGGGCGCCGGCCGTTTCCCGTCGGCCCCGTCGGGTTGAATCTCCTCACGGCCGGTTCGTGCCTGCGAACCCGCCGGCGCATTTACCGGGGGGTTGACCTCAATCGCCCACCAGCAGCGTCACGAACGGATCAATATCGAACGCGTTGATCAGCCCGTTGCCGTCCACGTCAGCCGCAATCAACTCGCAGCCCGGGTTCGCCACGACAAAGCCCACGGGATCCGTCAGCGCCAGTATGAACGGATCGATGTCGAACGCGTCGATGCTGCCGTCGCAATTCGCATCGCCCGCCTGTGGGGCCGGCACGAAGACCTGCCCGGTGACGCTGCCCCAGGCGTGCAACGTACCCAGGTCGGGATTCTCCGGGTCCAGCGGCTGCGACACGTCGATCGTCGTGGCCAGCGTGACGACGCGCGCGGCGGAGGCGACCGACCCGGCGAATTCGTCGGCGCTCTGCGTGCCCTGGTCGGCCAGGTCCCGCGTGTCGGAGCACGGCAGTCCCGCTCCCTGCAACAGCACACAGGGAATCCCCCCGGCGACGTAGCTCAGCAACCCTGTCGCGTTCGTGGGCACCTCGATGAACGTGTACGCGCCGCCTGCAACGTCCGCCGGGCCGATCGCCACGCCGGGCGCCGCGTAGAGGATCGAGACGTCCTGTGCATTTGCCGTCAGGCTGCCGAAGATGCCCCAGCTGATCAGCCAGTCCAGGTCTTCCGTGAGCTGGAGGTCGAAGTCAACCAGCCAGATGCGAGCGGGCGCCGTCACGGAATCCAGCGCGACCGACACGCTGCCCGCGACGGGCGAGGAGTCGGCAGCACAGCTCCCGCCGACGCAAATCTCGAAGTGAATCACCGATTGGGCCGGGTCGACCGGAACAACGAACGGCGCGGCCACCGCCGAGCTTACCAGCACTCCGACCAGCACTTGCGCGCAGCACCGCACCATGGCTTTCTCCTCCTGGGGGATTGCTATGCCTGTTGCAGTGTAGGCTGAGGCGGGGCCGCCAATCCAGCGATTCATGCAACGCGGGTCGCGCCGTAGTTACCGGACAGCCTGCTCGGCCAGGGCTGCGAAGGGGTCCGCCGCGCCGGCGGCGGCGCCGAGGCGCGCGAGCAACTCCGCGAAATTCCCATCGACTGCCTGGTATACCGCGTCGAAGGCGGCCAGGTCGAGGTGGTAGCGCTGGTGCAGGAGCAGGAACGCATTGTTGGTCGGGATCTGGCCCCAGCCCACGTAGCGCTGCGGATTGTGGAGCTGCGGGCTTACTTCCTGCACGAACCGGTCGCGCGCCGCCTGGTAGACCGCCTCGCGGCCGGCGACCTTCGATTCGCGCGAGCCGGCGGCCGCGTAGAAGTCTCGCAGCGCCGCGGTCAGCTCCTGGACCCAGTCCGTGATCTGCGCGGAGTCCGCGTACTCGTCTTCGAGCCCGGCCAGGATTTCCGCGCCCTCGGCCCCGCGCTGCTCAAAGAACAGCCGTGCGCCGCGGCGCCCGACGTAGGTTGCCAGCGTCTCGCTGAACGTGCTGTTGCCCGCCGAGTAGACCGTGTTGTGGGCGAGCTCGTGAATGACCGTTTCGACCAGCGATCCGTCGGAGCGCTCCAGGAACGAGGAGTGCACCGGGTCCGGCAGGTAACCGAGCGTGCTGTACGCGTCCACGCCGTAGATGAATGTGTCATAGCCCCGCGCGTTCAGCTCGGCGGCCGCGGCGTCGGCATCCTCGCGCGCGAAGAAGCCCAGCGCCTCGCTGCCGCCCACGACGGGGATCTGCCATTCGTAGGGCGTGAGGGAGTCCTGCTCGGCCGCCGACAGGTTGTAGGCTACGTCCGTGCCGTTGGTTTCGTGGTAACGCGTGAAGCTCTGCCCGACGTGCAGGCCGAGGTTCGCGGCGAACTCGCGCGCCTCGACCAGCAGGCGCAGCTTACGTTCCTGTTCCGCGCTCAGCGTGCCCTGGGCCAGCACGGCATCGATCGACTGGGTTTCGGTGAGGATCTCGAACTGTCCCGAGACCTGGTCAATGATGTACTGCAGGTCGACGGTGCAGCCGGCCGGCCCGAGGGCGAGCACCGACCAGCACATCGTGGCGAGCGCTTTGCGGCCAAAAGAAGCGAACGCTGGCACGCGAGGGGATGAAACGCGGTCTGGCATAGGTGGAGGCACTCCACGGGCACGACATCCGGGCAGCTCGCCGACAGAACTACCCATCATAACGCATCGTTCAGGTCGAAGACAGAGTTGTAATGAGTGCGCAGCGCGCATCGGCACGCGCTTTTCGCGTGCGGAATGGGTGGATTGGCCGACCCGCGGCGGCGCGCTACTCGGGCCTCTTTTCCTTGGAATCCTTTTCGAGCTGCGACTCGTAGCTGCTCTTGGCCGTGAGGCCGCCGGCGGCCTGGCCGCGCTCGCGCGCGTCGATCTTGGCCTGAAAGTCCGCGGGATTGCGGGCACGCTCCAGGCATTCCTCGGTGGCGCAGGTACCGTCGGAGAAGAGCTTCCACAGGTGGTCATCCAGCAACTGCATGCCGTATTTCTTGCCGGTCTGGATGGCCGAGTCGATGCGGTAGGTCTTGTTCTCGCGGATCAGGTTCTGGATGGCGGGCGTGCAGACAAGGAACTCGTACGCCGCCACGCGCCCGGACGTCTGCTTCTTGGGCAGCAGCGTCTGCGACAGCACGGCCAACACGTTGATGGAGAGCTGGACGCGGATCTGCTCCTGCTGCGCCACCGGGAAGGCGTCGATGATGCGGTTGATCGTGCCCTGGGCGCCGGTGGTGTGCAGCGTGGCGAACACCAGGTGGCCCGTCTCCGCGGCGCGGATCGCGGCCTCCATCGTCTCCAGGTCACGCATCTCGCCGACCAGGATCACGTCGGGGTCCATGCGCAGGCTGCGCCGCAGGGCCTCGGCGAAACTCGGCACGTCCACGCCCACCTCGCGCTGCGAGAACACCGACTTGTGGTGCTTGTGGTAATACTCGATCGGGTCCTCGACCGAGATGATGTGGCGATCGAAGTTGCGGTTGATGTAGTCGAGCATCGTCGCCAGCGTGGTCGTCTTGCCCGAACCGGTCGGACCGGTCACGAGGAACAGGCCGCGCGGACGCCGGCACAGCGCTTTGACGATCGGCGGCAGGCCGATCTGCTCGAACGTGAGAATGCGCGACGGAATCAGCCGCAGCACCATGGAGATGTTGCCGCGCTGGCGGAACACCGAAACGCGGAAGCGGCCCTTCTCGCCGAAGGCGAATCCGAAGTCCGTTCCGCCTTCCTCCTGCAGCTCCTGCTGGTTGCGCTCCGGGGTGACCGACTTCATCAGCGCGACGGTGTCCTCCGGCTCCAGCACCTTCGTTTCGAGGCTGCGGAGCCCGCCGTCCAGCCTCAGTACCGGCGGACGGCCCACGTGCAGGTGGATGTCGGATGCATCCATGCGGATGCAGGTTTCAAGCAGGCGGTCAATATGAACGGTAGCCACTGCGTTTCTCCGCGCCGTCGCGACCCGTTACGCCGCGGTCGGCTCATTCCTCATCGTGGACGATGCCTTCGGCCTGCGTGATGCGGGCGATCTCGTCCGCCGTCGTGACGCCGCGCAGGATCTTGATCTTCCCGTCCTCGAGCAGGTTGCGCATGCCCGAGGCGCGCGCCGCGCGGCGGATGTGGGTGGTCGGGGCCCGGCTGAAGGCCAGCTCGCGGATCTCGTTGTTCATCTCCATCATTTCGAAGATGCCCTGCCGCCCGCGGTAACCCGTGTTGGTGCAGCGGTTGCAGCCGCGGCCCTTGTAGACCTGCTGGCCGGCCAGGTCCGCGTCGCTGATGCCGAGCATGCGCAACACGAAGCGGTCCGGAGCGGGATCCACTTCCTTGCACTCCTTGCAGATCACGCGGATCAGGCGCTGGGCCATGATGGCCTGGATGCTCGAGGCGACCAGGAAGGGCTTGATGCCCATGTCGATCAGACGCGTGATGGCGCTGGGGGCGTCGTTGGTGTGCAGCGTGCTGAAGACCAGGTGCCCGGTCAGGGCGGCCTGGATCGCCACCTCGCCCACCTCGCGGTCACGGATCTCGCCCACGAGGATGATGTTCGGGGCCTGGCGCAGCATGGCGCGGAGGATCCGGGCGAACGTCAGCCCGATGTCCTCCTTCACCTGGCACTGGTTCATGCCCGTGAAGTTGTACTCGACGGGGTCCTCGGCCGTGATGATCTTGCGGTCGGGGCGGTTGAGTTCCTGCAGGGCCGCGTAGAGCGTCGTCGTCTTGCCCGAGCCGGTCGGTCCCGTGACCAGGAAGATGCCGTTCGGCTGGCTGATGATGTTCAGGAAATGGTCGTAGTTGTCCTGCTCGAAGCCCAGGCCCGTGATGCCCACGCGCACCGAATCCGGGCGCAGGATACGCAGCACGATGCTTTCGCCGTGGTAGGCCGGCAGCGAACTCACACGGAAGTCAATGTACTGGGACCCGAATTTCTTCTTGATGCGGCCGTCCTGCGGCAGCCGCTTTTCCGCGATATCGATGCCGGACATGATCTTCAGGCGGGCCGTGACCGCGCCCTGCATCGTCTTGGGCACGTTGTCGCGGATGATGCAGACGCCGTCGATGCGGTAACGCACCCGCACGCGATCGGCCATCGGCTCGATGTGGATATCGGACGCTCGGCTGCGCACGGCCTCGGTGATGATCATGTCGATCAACCGGATGACGGGTGCGTCCGCATCCGCCTCGGCCAGCGCCTTGCGATGTTCGTCCTGCTCCTGCTTCAGCAGGTCCTTGTCGCGGTCGATCTCCTCGATCGCCTCGTCCACGCTCGTGTTGACGTTGCTGAGGAACTTGTTGATGTAGCGCTCTATCTTGCTCAGCGGCGCCAGGGCACATTCGACCTCCATGCCCAGCCGGAACCGCAGCATGTCGAGCAGCTCCAGATCGAGCGGGTCATGCACGATGACCTTCATCCGCCCATCTTCCACGCTCAGCGGCACGAACTTGTAGGTCGTGATCAGCTTCGGCGGCACCTGCTCCAGGGCCGCCGTTACCCCGACGTTTCTGTCCAGGTCGACGTAGTCCAGCTCGAACTGCGTGGCCAGAGCCTTGCTGACGTCCTCCTCCTTGACCAGCTCGAGCTCGACCAGGGCCTCCCCGATCCGTTTCTTGTGCTCGGCGGCATAGGCCAAGGCGTCCGCCAGCGCATTGGGCGAAAGGACGTTCCAACTGACCAGGATTTCGCCGAGCCGCTTGCGACGCTGTGCCATCCGTTCTCCCGTGCTCGCCGCGGAACGCGAGACCTGTAATTCTTTCCGTTAACGGCCGCAAAAGCAAGGTCCGGGGCCCGCCGGCCGTGCTCCACTGCGCGTTCGAATCCGCCGCGGGCCGGCGCGGGGCGATCCGAGTTCCCGGGTCGGATACTATCCTGGCGCTCGGGACCGGAGGATCGTCAGCAGTGGTTTACAGAGCACAGCCCGGCCGTTCCGTCGTGGTCGTCGCGGGACTGGTGGCCATCGCCGCCGTGGTGGCGGCGGGCGACCTCCTGGGCGAGCGCACGTGGCAGACGTTCCTGGTGCTGGCGGCCCTGGGTGCCATCGTGCGGCACGTCCGGCCCGTCGCGGGGCTGGCAGATCTGCTCGAGATCCTGGTGCTGTACTGTGCCGTGGTTCTGGCCGGCGCGCTGGCCGGTGTCGAGCGCCACGTCCCGGGACCGTTCTGGGAGCTGGCCGTCACCAGCGGGCTGGTACTGTTCAACCATTACCTGCGAAAACGCTCCTGGGCCGGCATGGGCCTGGCGCGACCCGCCTCGGGGCGGGCGTGGGCGCTGGCGCTGCCGTTCGCCGTGCTCGCCGGCGCGGGCCTCGCGTGGTGGTACTTTTTCGTGGCGACTCGGCCGCACGCGATCGCCGGCCTGCTGCCGCGCTGGCCCACCGCCGCCCTGCTCGGGGCGG
>CAZVRR010000156.1:7344-9284 GCA_964629745.1 uncultured Planctomycetales bacterium
CCGTGATCGCGCTGGCCAACGCCACCTGCGAGGAGTTGCTGTACCGCGTAATCCTGCAAAGCGAGGCCCGGCGGCTGGCGGGCCCCGCGCTCGCCATCTGTTTCCAGGCCCTCCTGTTCGGCACGACCCACTACGTCACCGGCTTCCCGAACGGCTGGGTGGGCGTCTGGCTGACGCTGGTGTTCGGCCTGGCGATGGGGCTGCTGACGCGCTGGGCACGCAGTGTCTGGCCTGCGGTGCTCGTACACGCGCTCTGTGATGGACTCATCATCACGCTCGTCGTGCTGGAGCGCGAGTAGCCGGGCGCCGGCGGGGAATCAGCGCCGCCCGCCCGCGTCGGCCATCCCCGGCGCGACTTCCCAACCGCTCGCGCTCGCACGGGACAGCCCGGTCGGCCCGCGCTGCGGATCGAAGAAGTTGATCAGCAGGCTGTAGTAGTATCGTCGGGCATACGCGGCGAAGCCGAGATGTCCGCCGCCGGGGAGCATCAGGGCCGCCACGTTCGGGTTTTCCACGGTTGCGATCAGGTCGGGCACGTCCTGCGCGTTGGCCATCGGATCGTTGATGGCGTGCACGATGAGCGTGGGAACGCGCACCGCTTCGAGCTTGTCGCCGGCCGGCCGTCCGTTGTACGGGAGCAGCCGGAGGTAGTCGTAGCCGTCGGACACGATTTCCGGGTACCACTGCGCGGAGCGCTGCAATTCGCTGTCCACGAGGTCGCGCAGGTAGCCGGTCACGGCGTAGCCCTTCCGGCGCTGCCGGCGCTCGACCTCGAGCTGGAAGCGCTGCAGGACCGCGTTGCTCCACACCGACCAGCGCTGCGCCGTGCGGTCGGCGAACTCCTCGAAGCGCAGCGTGGGAGAGAAGGCGATCACGCCGGCTTCGTAGTGCCGGAGGGCGCGCGCGGGCCGCTGGACGGCGCGCAGGCGCCGTGCGCTCTCGGCGTCGTCGGCTGGCCGGCCGTCTTCCCACGCCGCCAGCAGCACGCCGTTGGCGCCCCAGCAGCAACCCACCAGCCCGGTGCGGCGCACGTGCGGCTGCCGCTGGAGCCATTCGGAAACCGCCAGCAGATCGCCGGTCTCGAACAGGCCGAATGTGTTCGGCACCTCGGGATACCGCGCCTCCGTCTGGCCGGTGCCGCGCTGCTCGAGGGCGAGCACGTGCAGGCCCTCCGCCAGGAACGCCTGGCCGAGGTCGCGACTGCGGAACGGGCTCGAATCGCCGAAGAAGCCCGGAATGATCACGATGCAATCGGCGTCAAGTGGCACGCCGTCGCGCTGCGCCAGGCCGAGCTGCGCCGAAAGCTCGAGACCCGCGCCGACCGGAACCCAGACGCGCCGGCAGCCGGGCCACAACGGAGCCGCGTCGTCGACGTAGCAGTCAGACCCGGTCGCCTGCGCGCTGTGCAACATGCCTTCGTAGTTTCCGAGGACCGTGTGTACGCGTTCACGATCCTTGAACAACTGCGTGTAGATGCGGATCGGCTGTCCGTCCGCGCCGGTCAGCTCTTCGGTCAGCAGGACCGGCCGTTCCGCCGGCGGCAGCAGGTATGCCAGCTCGTGGTGGGTGCGGCGCAGCCAGGCGCGCGCGGCAAGGCGGCGCGGCTGCGTATCAGCCGCCGCCACGCGGTACACGTCACCCGGCCGCATGGGAAAGACGCGCTCAGCAAAACAACCGCCCAGGCCGGAGCAGAGGAAGCAGAGTGCGCCGACTGCAATTCGTGTCGGATGCCCGGAACCTCGCATCAGCCGGCTCACTTCTGAGCACTCCTGCCGCTGCGCGCAGGATCGTCGCCGCGCGCATGGGCGCGGGAAGCGCCGTACGAATGCGAGGCTGGCACCTCGATTGTGCTCATGCTTGTCACCCCTCCTGGGCTCATCATCAGTTTCGAGTAGGGAATCCTGGACGCCGCGTTGCGTGAGTGTAGCGCGTCAAAAGCG
>CAZVRR010000157.1:0-9276 GCA_964629745.1 uncultured Planctomycetales bacterium
TCGGTTCGCCGGAGCCGCCGATCGTCACATAGTCCGGGCTGGCGTCGAGCCCGCTGCGCACGTCCGCGAGAATCTCATCCAGCGGGAACCACGCGCGCCGCTCGATCGTCTGGCAGGTCGTGCGGCCCAGTTGGCAATAGACGCAGTCGAACGTGCACGTCTTGTACGGCACGACGTCGATGCCCAGAGAACGGCCGAGGCGACGGGACGCCACCGGGCCGAACACATGTTTCATCGCACTGCGCGGCGTCAAGTCAGCCTACTTTCCGTGCGGGCACTTCTTGAGGGTCAGGAACCAGTCCAGGACCGTGGTGTCCGCCCCGGCCTTCGCGACGCGCTCTTTCGCGGCGCCGCAGGAGCCCGGCGGCGGCACGATGACATCGCCGCCCGGTTGCCAGTTGGCTGGCGTGGCGATCGCGCGACCCCGGCCACGCTGACGCCAGGTGTTCACTGCGACCCCTGCAGGTGCTCGAGCGCGTGGATCACCTCCGGCACGTGGGTGAACGCCGGACCGCCCCGCATCATGACCGCGACACCGGCCGCTTCGAGGATCTGCTCCGGCGTGGCACTCGCGCTGAGGCACTTCTCAACGTGCAAGTTCAGGCAGGGCATGCAGGCCTCGGCCACGGCGATGCCCAGCGCGATGAGCTCCTTTTCACGCACGCTCAGCGCGCCCTCCTTCATCACCGCCTGAAAGAGCCCGCCAAAGCCGCGCATCATCTCGGGGGCCAGTTGCTTCACCTTGACCTGGTCCGCGGTCCACTGTTCAAAGAATTGCTCGACGTTGCCGCTCATGGTCTCCTCGCCATTCAGTTCTGGGGCTCGGCGCACGCCGCAGCCGCCTGCGGCACGGTAAGCGAGCACCCCTTGTCCAGGAATTTCCCAACCGCCGTCACACGAACTTGGTTTGACTGTCGCAACTCGGCGCGCAGTACAAACAACGGCGGAGATGCGCGTTCCACGTGTGCGTGCAGCTCCAGCAACGCATCGCTGACCACAGGATGCCGGAAGCGGACGCACAGCTCAGCGGTCAGGCCGCAGCGCCCGTGCGCGAAGAGGCAGTTCGTCATCGCCGCGTCCAGCAGCGTCGATATCACGCCACCGTGCAGGATGCCGTTGTAGCCCTCGTACGCCTGGTCGGGCTGGAACGTTGCCCGCACGCCGCCGTCCTCTGCCACCACGAAGCGCAGGCGTGGCGCGTGTCCGTCGACGTGGCCGCACACGATGCAGCGGCCGTGCGCCTGCGCGCGAGTGTGCTCCAGAAGGACCTGGTCACTCTCAGTGGTCACAGGGATTGGCTCCCACTTGAAGTGAACCCTGCAGATATGCCGCCACAACAAGGTCAACCGGATCCGGGGGCGCTCCGATTACAACCTGGATGCCGTGCTCAGAGAAGAGCTGCCGTGCGCGCTGCCCCATGCCGCCGGTGATAATCACGTTGGCGCCCAGCTCATGCAGCCAGCGCGGCAACACGCCCGGTTCGTGCGGCGGGGGACGGTGCATTGCCTTCGCACGCGTGGCTTTGGTCGCCGGATCGATGTCGTACACGGCGAACTCGGCGCAATGACCGAAGTGCGTGCAGAGATGACCGTTCTCGACCGGGATCGCGATTCTCATGTGGGAACTCTCCGTGGAGTGGTGAGGCTCTTCGTTGGTCGTCGGGAGTGTTGTTGGCTGGTTCCGCAGCGCTTGCACGATCGTCGCGAAGGCCACTGCTGCGGGGCCATCATTTGAGTCAGCGGTCACTGGCGCGCCGGTATCACCGCCGATGACAATCCGCGGGTCGATGGGGATCGCCCCCAGGAATGGCACGCGCGTCTCTCCGGCCAGGCGCTGTCCGCCGCCCTTCTTGAACAGGTCCACAAGATGCCCGCAGCTCGGGCAGGCGAACCCACTCATGTTCTCGATGATGCCGGCGACGGGCAGATCCAACGAGCGGCAGAACGAGATACAACGGCGTACATCGGCCACGGCCAGATCCTGCGGCGTGGTCACGATGACCGCCCGGGCCGGCTTCCCGACCAGCTCCGCGACCGCAAGGGGTTCATCGCCGGTGCCGGGCGGCGAGTCCACGACCAGGTAGTCCAGCGCGCCCCAGTTCACGTCCTTCAGAAACTGCTTGATCGCTCCGAACTTGCGCGGCCCGCGCCAGATGACCGGCGCGTCCTCGTCCGGCAAGAAGAAGCCGATCGAGATGACCGCCAGCCGTTCATTCACCTGCACCGGCTCGAGCATGCCCCGGACGACGTCCGGCCGGCGGCCCTCCAGCCCCAGCAGCTTGGGGATGCTGGGGCCGTGAATATCGACGTCCATCAGCCCGACGCGCGAACCCGCGGCGGCCAGGGCCACCGCCAGATTGGCGGCCACGGTGCTCTTGCCCACACCGCCCTTGCCGGACAGCACGAGCAGCTTCTCACCGATGCGCTCCATGCGTCCCCGCAAGAGCTCGTTTTCCAGTTCCTGCTCCGGATCCACCTGCTTGGCGGATGAACTCGGGCAACAATCGGTCATGCAGTACTCCTCAGCTCAACGGTCGATCTCCGCGCCACATCGCAACCGGACACTGGCTGCGCAGTGCATGCCTTCAGATACCCGTCGATGTCTTGCCACAGCGCCCGCACATCGCATGCGGCCCCCTCGGTCGTGAATTCGACGATCGTTCGCTCGGCTACCTGCGCAGCCGTGACCGCGTGGTCGTAACGCACGCGGCCGGCCACAGTCATTCCCAGGCGGTGAGCCGTGACCTCGATCTGTGCGGTCATGTCCGGGTTGAGGTCCCACTTGTTCACGCACACCCACGTGGGCACGCCAAAATGCCGGGCCACCCCGGCGACACGCTCCAGATCATGCCGCCCGCTCACGGTTGGCTCGGTGACGATGAGTGCGGCGGTGGCGCCGGTCAGCGAGGCGATGACGGGACAGCCGATGCCGGGCGCGCCGTCGATGATGACCAGGTCGCGCTGCGCGCGTTCAGCGGCCTCGCGGGCCTGTTCACGAACGACGCTGACCAGCTTGCCTGAGTTCTCCGCGGCGGCATCCAGCCGGGCGTGCACGAGTGGGCCGCAGCGCGTATCGGAGATGAACCACTCGCCGCAGCGCCGCTCCGGGAAGTCGATCGCTCCGACCGGACAGTGCTGGACGCAGACGCCGCAGCCCTCACAACCAAGGCTGTCGATCGCGAACGCGGCCGCCGCCGACCGACCCATGGCCGCGCTCATTTCGCGGACGAGGTAGTCGTTGCGGACGGCGCAGGAACGCTCGCAGATATCGCAGCCATGGCAATCGGAGCGGATGCTCGCCTGGATGCGGATCACCGCGCCGAAGCGGCACACGTGCAGGCATGCCCCGCAGCGGGTGCAGTCGTCCTGGCGGATGACCGCCGCGTGCCCGCTGCGGAACTCCTCGCGCCGCTGCACGTGTGGCGCAAGAACCAGCGACAGATCCGCCGCGTCCACGTCGCAATCCGCTACGACCGCGTCGCCCGCCAGGACGGCGAACGACGCCGTCAGGCTGGTCTTGCCTGTACCGCCCTTGCCACTGATGATGACGAGTTCCTTCATGCCGTGCGGCTCGCTTTCACGGGGCCCGTGACCAGTTCCGCAAGCTGTCTCAACAGGTCTACCAGTGCGGCCCGCAGGTCGGGCCGTGCGGTCACCAGCATTTCGCCGCGCGAGTACGCCTCGGCGATCCGGCGGTCATCAGGAATGGTCAGCAGCACGGGGATTCCCTCCGCGGTGCAGTATGTCGCGACGCGGTCGTCGCCGATATCCGCCCGATTGATGATCACGCCCATGGGCACGCCAATCTGTCGCACGGTCTCGACGGCGAGTGTCAGGTCATGCAGGCCAAAGGGCGTCGGCTCGGTCACGAGCAGGACCAGGTCGCAATCGCGGACCGTGGTCACTACCGGGCACGAGGTTCCAGGCGGCGCGTCGATGATCTGCCAGCCGTCAGCCGGCGCAGCCGCCCGGACAGCGCGAATGACCGGGGGGCTCTTGGCCTCACCGATGTTGAGCAGACCGCGCACGAATCGAACATCACCGGCGTGCCCGGTCTCGACGACGCCGATCTCGCGTGGCACCTCGATGATGGCCTTCTGCGGGCATGCGAGCGCACACCCCCCGCAGCCGTGGCAGAGCTCGGGAAAGACCAGCGGCGTGTCGCCGAGCCAGACGAGTGCGCTGTACTGGCAAGCCCGCGCACAGGCGCCGCACCTGTCGCACGCCTCCGGAAGGACCTGCGGCACAGGTACCGTCACCGGTTCGCTTCGCTCGATGGTCGGACGGAGAAACAGGTGACCGTTCGGTTCTTCGACATCGCAATCGACGTACGCGACGCTGCGGCCGAGCTGCGCCGCCACAACGGCCAGGTTCGTGGCCAGCGTCGTCTTGCCGGTACCGCCCTTGCCGCTTGCGATTGCCACCTTCACGTTCCGCCGTCCTCGCCGGAGCTTCGCCTAAAAAACGCACCGGCCGGTCATGGGTGCTGGGACCGGCAGACCAAACTCGCACAGGATGGTGGGGGCCAGATCGACCAGGCCTGGCGCGGCGTGGGCGATTGGCCGGCTGGCAAACAAGACGCCCGGCAACTCATCCCTGGCCATGCAATGATCTGCGCTCCAGGCTGAGTCGTTGTCGCTGAAAACCTGCTCACTCAGCCCACCGAGCGTCGTTGCCCACGACGAGCGATACCCGCGGCGATACCCGATGATCAGATCAGGAGCCGACGCTTGGCAGGGGCCGTCGTAGACCTCGTCGGCGCTGTCCACGGCCGAAATCGCCGGCTCGCCATTCTCAGGATCGCGAACCGCTAGAAGCCGGTCCTTCAATTCCTTCAACAGTGCCGTCCGCTGTTCGCCTGCATTCACAACACCAGTCCGTTCGCGGCCGCGCACGTTCAGGTAGAGTCCGTTGAGCCCCATGCCATAGGCGCGCGTCCGACCCCAGTCGACGACGTGCGCGCCAGGCGCACCCAGGAGATTGTCCGCCTGCTTCGGACCGAGGTAGCCGTTGTTCCGGAGCCAGGTGTTGAGGTTGAATTGGCGGCGAAAGTTGCAGAAGCCGTGGTCGGACATCACCAGCAGCGTGGCACGCGGGCCGATCCGACGGGCCACTTCCCCGACAATCTCATCCATTCGCTCGTACAGCCGCTCGATCAACTCCTGCCCGCAGCGAGCCTCGTCCACCGCGCGCACCGGATGCTTCTGCGGCGAATCCCACCAGAACATGTGCGACTGCAAGTCCGTGCTCGAGAAATAGAAGAACAGCAACCCGTCATCGTAATGCTCGAGTGCGAAATCGAGCAGCGCCAGCCGCTCGCCCAGCACATACTCGGCCTGCGCCTGAAATTCGGCATCCGTGAAGATCCGATTGGACAGGGCTTTGTGATCTTCCTGGAAACCCAGCGTGCCGAAACGACCCAGACGTGCAGCGATCCGGCTCGCGAATTCCGGCGGCGTCGTGATGCGCTGCGCGCCGGGAGCCGCCGGATCAATGTGGATCGCCGAGACGTACAGCCGAAAGACCGGGTGAACCTGCTGCAGGTAAAAGCGGCAGATGCCGGTCACTTCTCCATCCGGCGCGAACGACGGCATCGATACGCGAAAACAGACACGCTGCCAGTCACTCCACTCACCGGCATTCAGCAGGAGTTGCGCATCGGGCAAGTCGATGCGGGCCACGTTGTGGGTGGGGTCGCGACAGACGCAGAACTCCAGTTCCGTATCGCGCTGCCTGCCCGGGACCAGCATCGTGTTCGGCGGCCCGGTCAGCACACCGCGCGCCCGATGATCGACGAACAGCAGCGGTTTGCGCATTCCCCCGCCCTCACCGCGCTCCTGCCGGTACTCGCTCGAAAAATGCTGATACGTCCCGTACGTGCCGAGCAGGTCCGGCGTTCCCATTCCGCTCAAGCAGAACTGGTGGCCATGCTGCGCTGGACTCGGCGGGTAGTTCGACGGGATATCGTAAATCCACGCGGGGACACCAGCTGCGTCCAGGTAATCCCAGAACGGTGTTCCTTGACGGCGCAGGACCGTCTGCGCGGGGCTGTGGCTGAACGGCCAGAAGGTCAGCGGAATCTGGTAGTCGCCAACCTCCCAAGCATCTGACGCGGGCACCGTTTCGGCCGCCGAGAACATGGGCAGGCACTGCCGTGCGGGATCACGATGGATGAAGTCGAAAATCCCGTGCACGCCAGGGTTGCAGCCGGTGATGAACGAGGCCCAAGCCACGGGACTCTGCGGCGGAATCGTCGTCACCAGGCGCCGGTAGCCACCGGCCTCACGATACCGAGCCAGGTTCGGCAAACGGCCTGCGTTCATCAGCCGTTCCCCGAGCACCGGATCGAACCCGTCCAGGCCGAGTACCACCACGCGTTTACCGCGCGCACCTTTGCCACTGCCCAACCTGGACAAAGCATCACAGCCGTGGCTGGCGAGCAGCGACGCCACCGCCGATGCGCTGCTCACTTGCAGGAAACGCCTGCGGGAGACTCGTCCGGGCTGCAGAGACACTTGTCGCCTCGCCGCGTTGCGCGTGCGCTCACCAATTGCCTTTGCGTCCACCACAGTGACCCCGGCCACCTCCGCCGCGGCCTCTCCCCCCACCCGGTCCGCGGCCCATCCCGCGCCCCATGCCCGTGCGGCCTGGATCCACCGACAGTGGAGGGTTTGGCGTGAAGGGCGCACCCTGCGCCGGTCCGGTGGGCGGCGGCATGGCGCTACTCGCCTCGAGTCCGCTGTCGGCCGGTACATTGGCGGTTACCGCCGGTTTCAACTGGCCAGCATTGAACTGCTCGACGATCTGGCGAACGGTACCGGCGCAACCCACAACCACTTCAATCCCGGCCGCATTCAGTGTCTGATGCGCATTCGGGCCGCAGTTGCCGGTCAGAACGCACTTCACGCCGCGCTCGGCCAGCAGTCGCGCCGATTGGATGCCCGCACCTTGCCCCAGGGCTTGGTTTGCGTTGTCGAGCGCTTCGAAGCTCAGGTTGTCGGTCTCCACGATCAGGAAGAACGGGCAGCGGCCGAAACGCGGATCCACCGCCGCGTCGAGCTGCGGTTCCACCGCCGTCACTGCAATTCTCATGATGTCCTCGCTCTCAGGGGCACCGCAAAAGGCGATCCGGCGCCGCGACCGTGCTCCGGCGCTGCTATGGCGTCGTCGTCTGTGCGGCCAATTGTGCGTTCAACTCTTCAATTCGGCGGCGAAGCCGCGCGCCACTCTGTTCAAGGCACTGCAGGTCGGCCTGTAACATGCGCACCTGCTGCTCAGGCGAGGGTACCGGCATGTCATCAGCCGCTGGGTACCACGTGCCGCCACGCCACCCGCCGCCTTGACCGCGCTGCCAGCCGGTGAGACCGGTCGCATAGAAGCGGTGTCGCCAGCCGCGACCGCCACCGCCCCATCCGCCGCCGCGGCCGCGGCCCGGGCCGGAACCGGGCATCGGGTTCATGTAGCCGGGCATGTCGTAACCCGCGCAGTAGCCCGCCGCGCGGCCAGTTTGGGGCCCTTGTCCAAGCGGACCCGTGTGATCTCCACCAGGCATGTCATTCCTCCTTCATTTGCGGGCAAATCCGTTCAAACTCACCCGTCGTGGTGTTTTCGTTCATCCAGTTCCAGGTTCGGGCGGCCGCCGGGCGCTGGGTTGCCGCGGAGCGCACCTGAAACGCCGGCCGCCAACGCGCCCGCGCTGGCGACGCCGCCGTCCCCCACAGCAGCCGGGCATGACAAACGCGCGCTCGGTGAGGCGCCCCTCGGCGAAAGCGTGCAGCACAGCTTCGACCGCGCCGCAGGTTTGAGGAATCACGCAGATTCCCGCAGCCCACAGCGCGGCTTCGAGCGGACGCGAGATGGCGCCACAGATCAGCACGTTCACGTCGCGCTGCGACAGTTCGGCGACGCGCCGCGCAATCTCCCGCGCATAAAGCGCAAACGTCTCGCGGCGCAGTTCCCGGTGGCCGTCGAACTCGACGAGCCACACTGTCTGCGCCACGTCGAACACCGGCGAAACGCGATCATCGAGTACCGGAAGGGCCACGTTCATCGGTGCTCAACAGAGCACCGCGCGTGCCATACGGCTGCTGCGCTGCCCTACTCACATAACTTCCATTATTCGAATGACTTACGCCCACGAAGCGGCAGCCGCCGCAAGAGCGCCCAGTTGCATTGTGCAACGGTTGCGGAAGTGTCGCACTGCAAGTTGCAATGCTGGGTGGTGTGGCGAGTTTATGGCCGGCGCTCGTGGGACCGCGTGTCCAAACGTCTCCGGGGGCTGGCCTCAAAGCCCGCCTCGAAGATGTCGCAACGATGCCGGTCTTCCCAGATCTCCAGCGCCACCTGGCGCACTCCGTCCCAGTATTCACGCCGAGTGAGGCCGAACTGGCGCTCCAACCGCCCGATCTGTGCGGCAATTTCCTCGCGATATTCTGTCTCGAGCGACAGCACAACCCCGCGGCCGTTGTGGGCGAATCGAACCCTGGTCGAGTCAGCGTCCCCCGGTAACTGCGTGAAGAGACCGCGGCCTGGGGGTCGAGCACACGATCACATCGCTGTCGATGCGGCAAAGCCGTTTAGAGGCCCAAATAACCCCTCCACACGCCTGCGAACGGGCGCCGCCGGTATCATGTTGTTCATCTTCTTCATCGCCGTGTATGAGGTGCTGCCGACGATAGCACGTCAAGGATAGGACCTCGAACATGTCCCGGGACGGCCCGATGTTTGGCTCACTCTGCGTGTGCCCGATCGGCGTGATTCACACTCCGCATGCCCGGGCCGAGGAGACGCCCATCCAGCCCGTCTTTGCAGAAGGTGTGCGAGGGCAGGCCGAGATCTTCCCGGACTATGCTGCGGGCCTTCAGGATCTGGACGGCTTCTCGCACGTCTGGCTGCTGTACTGGTTTCACCGGGCTGGTGCACCGCGGTTGACCGTGAAGCCCTTCCTCCAGGACACCGAGCACGGCGTATTCGCCACGCGGGCCCCTGCGCGGCCCAATCCCATCGGTCTGAGCCTTCTCCACCTGGTACGCCGCGAAGCCTGCATTCTCCACCTCGAAGACGTCGACATCCTCGACGGCACGCCGCTGCTCGACATCAAGCCCTACGTGCCCCGGTTTGACTACCGCAAAGACGTGCAGACGGGATGGCTGGAGGCGGTCGATGAGCAGACCGCGCGCGTGCGAGGGCGGCGTTCGCCGCCGTCCGGATGAATGTGCGGCGGCTAGTGCCGTTTCCACTTCCAGGGTTTCGCGTTTTGGCGAGGACTGATGTAAGT
>CAZVRR010000158.1:0-2734 GCA_964629745.1 uncultured Planctomycetales bacterium
AGCGCCGACGGTCGCCTGCGAGAACCGCCGTGTGGCGCAGCGTCCTGCAACGCACGTTCAACATCCGCCCCGGCGAAACGGGCGCGGCGCTGCTGGCGGCGCTGTTCTTCTTCTGCGTGCTCGGCAGCTACTACATCCTTCGCCCGCTGCGCGAGGAGATGGGGCTCGCCGGCGGCGTCGAGCACCTGCCGTACCTGTTCCTCGCCACGCTGACCACGATGCTCGTCGCACAGCCGCTGTTCGGCGCTCTCGTCACGCGCTTCCCGCGCCGCATCTTCGTCCCCGCCACCTACGGCTTCTTTATCGCGAACCTGCTGATCTTCCTCGCGCTGCTCACCCGCACGTCGCCCGCCGGGGAAGTCATCGTCGGCCGCGTCTTCTATGTCTGGATCAGCGTCTTCAACCTGTTCGCGGTTTCGCTGTTCTGGGCCTGTATGGCCGACAGCTTCCGCTTCGAGCAGAGCAAGCGGCTGTTCGGGCTGATTGCAGTCGGCGGAACGCTCGGCGCCATTGCCGGCGCCGGGGCGACGGCGTCGCTCGTGCGCATGCTCGGGCGGCCGATGCTGATTCTCTTTTCGGTGGCACTGCTCGTGGCGGCGATGGTCTGCGCGCACGTTCTGAGCCGCCTGCTTGCGCAGCGCGCGGGCGAGGGGCCCGACCGCGTGGATTCGCCGCCTCGCCGGGCCGATTGCGGGCCCGCGGACTGGCGCGCCGGCGGCCATGCGCTCAGCGGCATCATCGACACCTTGCGTTCGCCGTACCTGCTGGCGGCGTGCGGCTACATGTTTCTCTACACCATCACGTCGACGATTCTGTATTTCCAGCAGGCGAATATCGTGAACGCCGCCGTCGCCGCTCGCGCCGAGCGGGCGGCCCTGTTCGCCAACATTGACCTGTGGGTGAACGTCGTGACGCTGATCGTGCAACTGGGCCTGACCGGCCGCATCCTCGGCGTACTGGGCGTCTCGTTCGCACTCACAGCGTTCCCGCTGGCGACGGGACTGGGCTTCGGCATCCTGGGCGCAGCACCCGTGCTCGGCGTGCTCGTGGTCTTCCAGGTGCTCCGGCGCGGGGGCGACTACGCCGTGGTCAAGCCGGCGCGCGAGACGCTGTTCACGGTGGTCAGCCGCGCGGAGCGCTACAAGGCGAAGAGCTTCATCGATACGTTCGTGTATCGCGGCGGCGACGCGCTGGGCGCCTCGGGCTTCCAGGCGCTGACCGCGACCGGCATCGGCCTGGCCGGCGTCGCGTTCACCGCGATTCCGCTGGCGGTGGTCTGGGCGGCGCTCGGGCTGTACCTGGGCCTGGCGCAGCGCCGCCGCGCCGCCGCCGAGCCGGTCGTTCGGCGACGCGGATTCCCCGTGGAGCTGACCGCGGCTTCGCCCGGCGCGCCTTCCGCCGGGCCGCAGAGGTCCTGAGAATCGATCCCACTGGCAACGAACTGGAGATGCTGATGTCACGCACGCGACGCGAATTCCTGCACGACAGTCTGGTAGGCGGGACGCTTGCCGGGCTCGGGCTGCTGTCGGCGCGACTGCCGTTGGCGGCGGCCCAGCCCGCGGCGCCTGCGTCCGCACCTGCGGGCAAGGGCCTGCGCATCCTGATCCTGGGCGGCACGGGCTTTCTCGGGCCGGCGACGGTGCGCGTCGCGCAGGCACGCGGGCACACGCTGACGCTGTTCAACCGCGGCAAGTCGCGGACCGAGCTGTTCCCCGACGTCGAGCGGCTCCAGGGCGACCGCTACAGCGACATCTCGGCGCTGAAGGGCCGGGAGTGGGACGTCGTGATCGACAACTTCGCCTACGTGCCGCGCGTCGTGACCGAGGCGGCCGAGCTGCTCAAGGACGCAGTAAAGCAATACGTGCTGATCTCGTCCATCTCGGTATACCCGCACTACACGAAGCCCGAGATGGACGAGACGGCCCCGCTCGCGACGGTTGATCCGGCGATCGTCGAGCAGATCCCGACGCACCGCGAAGTGAAGGAGCACTACGGCGCGATGAAGGCGCTGTGCGAGCAGGCCGCCGAGAAGGTCATGCCCGGCCGCGTGCTGAACATCCGGCCCGGCCTGATCGTCGGGCCCGAGGACCCGTCGGACCGCTTTACGTACTGGCCGGTCCGCGTCGCCCGCGGCGGCGAGGTCCTGGCGCCCAACAGCGAGAAGGATTTCGTGCAGGTGATCGACGTGCGCGACCTGGCCGAGTGGCTCGTGCACTGCGTCGAGCAGCGCACCATGGGCGTGTTCAACGCCGACCGGCCCGCCGGCTCGCTTACCATCGGCGAGCTGCTGGCCACCTGCAAGCAGGTCAGCGGTTCGGACGCGCGGTTTACCTGGGTGCCGACGGCGTTCCTGGCGGAGCAGAAGGTGGAGCCGTGGAGCGACATGCCCGTGTGGGCGCCCGTGGAGGGCGAGGACGTCGGCTTCGGCCAGATCAGTACGAAGAAGGCCGCCGCGGCGGGCCTGAAGCACCGCCCGCTCAGCGAGACGGTGCGGGACACGCTGGCGTGGTTCCAGACGCTGCCGGAGGAGCGGCGCCAGACGATGCGTGCGGGCATCAGTCCGGAGCGTGAGGCCCAGGTGCTGCAGGCCTGGCATGAGCAGAGCTAGCGACCTGGCCCGTTCCACCGCTCTTCGTGCCACTGCTCTGTGAGCAGTGTCTTTGGGAGACTGACCAGAGTCCTCGAGCAGACAGAGAAGAGAAGACACGGCCGACACGGCCGTGGCACGTGAGCT
>CAZVRR010000158.1:2834-5352 GCA_964629745.1 uncultured Planctomycetales bacterium
TTGGCGATTGAGCGGTGTCTTTTGGCAAACTGAGCAGTGTCTTTGGCAGGAGCAGACAGGGAAGAGAAGACACGGCCGAGACGGCCGTGGCACGTGAGCTTACGGGGTGGCATGAGCAGGGCTGGCAAGCTGGCTCGTGCTCGTGCCACTGCTCTGTGAGCAGTGTCTTTGGCGATTGAGCGGTGTCTTTTGGCAAACTGAGCAGTGTCTTTGGCAGGAGCAGGCAGGGAAGGGAAGACACGGCCGACACGGCCGTGGCACGGGTACGTGCAGACTACGCGAGCCAATCGACGGCTTCCTCCGTCGCCCGCGCGAGTGCCGCGCCGCGCTGCTGGCGGGCGACCATGGCGCGGTAACGCGAGTCGCGCGCCAGCAGCTCCGCATGCGTACCGGTTTCGACGATCGCGCCGCGTTCGAGCACCACGATCAGGTCGGCGTTGACGACCGTCGAGAGGCGGTGCGCGATGATGAAGGTCGTCCGCCCGGCGAGCAGCTCGCGCATGGAGGCCTGGATGAGCTGCTCGCTCTCGCTGTCGAGGCTGCTGGTCGCCTCGTCCAGGATCAGGATCTGCGGGTCGGCCAGGATGGCCCGCGCGATGCTGATGCGCTGCGCCTGCCCGCCGGAGAGGCGAATGCCGCGTTCGCCCACGATCGTGTCGAACCCGTCCGCGAAGCCCAGCACGAAGTCGTAGGCGTTGGCCCGCCGGGCCGCGGCCTCGATCTGCGCGCGGCTGGCATTGCGCCGCCCGTACGCGATGTTCTCGGCGATCGTGCCGTCGAACAGGAACGTGTCCTGCTGGACGATCGCGAGCAGCCGGCGGTAGCTCTGCGTCTGCAGGTCGCGCAGGTCGATGCCGTTCAGGCGGATCGCGCCGCCCTGGGGATCGTAAAAGCGCGCCACGAGGTTCGTCAGGGTGGTCTTGCCGGAACCGCTGGGACCCACCAGCGCGACGGTCGTGCCGCCGCCGACGCTCAGGTTGATCTCGCGCAGCACCGTGGCGCCGTGGTGATAGGCGAACGTGACGTTTTCGAATTCGAGCTGCTCCACGCGCTGCGGCGCCGGCTGCGCGCGGGGCCGATCGGGCTTGTCGAGCGGCTGGTTGAGCACGTCGAAGACGCGCTCCATCGCCGCCAGCCCCTGCTGCGTCTGCCCGTAGGCCTGTACGAGCGACGACACCGGCGCCAGCAGCATGAACAGGTACATCTGGAAGGCGAGAATCCCGCCCACGGTCGCCTGGCCGGCCAGCACCAGCGACGCGCCGACCCAGATCACGATCAGCCCGCACAGCGGCATCAGGAAACCCCAGCCCGACCACACCACGTATTCGAGGAACCGGGCCAGCAGCTCCTTGCGGATCACGGTGTGGTGGCGCACCGCGTACTGCCGCGCTTCCGTCGGCTCGCGCCGGAACGCCCGCACGACGCGGATCCCGCCAAAGGTCTCGACCACCCGTGCGTCGATCTCCTGCCGGTCGTGCCGCATGCTGCGGTAGATCGGCCGGATCCGCCGGATGTAGAGCAGGTTCAGCAGCACGACCGGCGGCAGCAGCAGGGCCGCGGCTGCGGCCATCTGCCAGTTGATCCACAGCAGCACGCCGAGCGTGAGCAGGATGCGCACGGTTGCGACGGCGGGCGAGATCACTGCCATCTGCACCAGGCCCGTGACCGAGTCGACGTCGCCCGAGAGCCGCGAGGTAATGCCGCCGCTCTTGAGCTCCGACAGCTCGTGCAGCGGCATGCGCAGCAGGTGATTGAAGAGGCGTTGCCGGATGCGAAAGACGACCCGGGCGTTCAGTCGGGCGGTCTGCCAGTGCCGATACAGGTCGAGGCTCTGCTGGACCAGGATCACAGCGAGCAGCGCGATGCCGAGCCTGTGCAGCAGGTGCAGGTCGCGCCGCGGCAGGATTTCGTCGACGACGTACATCGTCGCACGCGGCAGGACCAGCGCCAGGCCGGCCGAGACCAGGGCCAGCACAAATACGAGCACCACGGCCCGCCGGAAGGGCTTCAGCCATTCGATATAGGCGCGCAGGTAGCTGCGCCGGCGCTGGCTTGGCGGCGCGCCGGGCGCCGCCGGGGCGCCTGGTGCGGGCTGTCCGTTCGCGCGGAAGCGCAGGTAGCGGTGTCGTGAGGAGGGCATCCACGTATTCTAACGGCCTCGCGGCCCCGCGCGGCGTGCGCTAGCCGGAGCGCGGGGCGCCGCCGCGCTCGTCGGCCTGCCGGTTGCCTGAAAAGAGCTTGATCATGCGCGGGCGCACGAAGACGTGCACGCCCGGTGCCAGGTGCAGCTCGCGGTAGCGCTCCTGTGGCATTTCGACGTGGATCGACTCGCCCGCCGCGGTGCGTACTTCCATCTTGACCTGCGGGCCGGCGGCGTGAATGCGTGCGACGTTTCCTTCCAGCAGGGTGTCTTCGCCCGGCAGAAGGGTCAGCTCGAGGTCGTGCGGCCGGACGAAGCCGCGGACGGCGAGCGAGCCGGTGGACGCTTTGTTGAGTTTTTCACGGCCAACATCAGGAC
>CAZVRR010000158.1:5362-9224 GCA_964629745.1 uncultured Planctomycetales bacterium
GCCTTGCTCCCCTCGGCCCGCCCGTGGAAGACATTCACCTGGCCGAGGAAGTTCATCACGAACTCGCTGGCCGGGGCGTGGAACACGTCGACGGGCGTGCCGACCTGCTCGATGCGGCCCTCGTTCATCACGACCACGCGGTCGGCGACCTCGAGCGCTTCCTCCTGGTCGTGCGTGACGAGCACGCCGGTGATGTTGATCTCGTCGTGCAGGCGGCGCAGCCAGCGGCGGAGTTCCTGGCGCACGCGGGCATCGAGCGCGCCGAACGGCTCGTCCAGCAGCAGCAGGCTCGGCTCGACGGCCAGGGCGCGGGCCAGGGCCACGCGCTGCCGCTGTCCGCCGGAGAGCTGGGCGGGGAACCGTTCGGCCAGCCATTCGAGCTGCACCAGCTCGAGCAGGCGCATGACGCGGGCGCGGATCTCCGCGCGCGACGGTCGCAGCCGGCGCGGGCGCACGCGCAGGCCGAACGCGACGTTCTCGAAGACCGTCATGTGCCGGAACAGCGCGTAGTGCTGGAACACGAACCCGACGCCGCGCTCCTGGACGCGGCGCCTCGTCGCGTCCGCCTTCTGGAAGAAGATCGCGCCCGTGTCGGGCTCTTCCAGGCCGGCGATGATGCGCAGCAGCGTGGTCTTGCCCGAGCCGGACGGCCCGAGCAGTGCGACCAGCTCGCCGGTCTGGATCTCGAGGTTCACCTCGCGCAGGGCGACGAACTCGCCGAACGACTTCGTGACGTTGCGGATTTCGATGCTCATGCGGCGTCCGCCGGCGCGCGGGCCTTGATCGTGGCAGCGGATTTTCGTTCCAGCACGGCCCGGGCGGCCAGCGTGACCAGGGCCAGGAACGCGAGCAGCGAGGCGACCGCGAACGCCCCGACGAAGTTGTACTCGTTGTAGAGGATCTCCACGTGCAGCGTCATCGTGTTCGTCGCGCCGCGGATATGCCCGGAGACGACGGAGACGGCGCCGAACTCGCCCATCGCCCGCGCGTTGCACAGGATGATGCCGTACAGCAGGCCCCACTTGATGTTGGGCAGCGTCACGCGGAAGAACGTCTGCCAGCCCCGCGCGCCGAGCACGAGGGCCGCTTCCTCCTCTTCGCTGCCCTGGGCCTGCATCAGCGGAATCAGCTCGCGCGCGACGAGCGGGAACGTGACGAACAGCGTCGCAAGCACGATGCCCGGCACGGCGAAGATGATCTGGATGTCCTGCGCGTCGAGCCAGGGCCCGAGCCACCCGCGCCGTCCGAACAGGAGCACGTAGATCATGCCCGCGATCACGGGCGAGACGGCGAACGGCAGGTCGATCAGCGTGATCAGCACGCTCTTGCCGCGGAACTCGAATTTCGCGATCGCCCATGCCGCGGCGACGCCGAAGACCACGTTGAGCGGCACGACCAGCGCTGCCGTAAGCAGCGTCAGGCGCATCGCGGCCCGCGCGTCGGGATCGACCAGTGCGCCGCCGTACGCGCGCAGCCCGCTTTGCAGGGCCTGGCCGAAGATCGCGATCAGCGGCAGCCCCAGGAACAGCAGCAGAAACCCCAGGGCGGCCGCGGTCAGCAGCCAGCGCACCAGGGCCGACTCGCGCCTGGCCGGCAGCACCGGACGATGTCGGGCAATCGCGGGCGTCACCGGCACGGTCAATCTCCCGCCGCCGGCGTCCGCCGGGCGGCCCAGCGCTGCAGGCCGTTGATCAGCAGCAACAGCACGAATGACGCGATCAGCATGACGACGGCCAGCGCCATCGCGCCGGCGTAATCGAACTGCTCGAGCTTGGTGTAGATGAGGAGCGGGGTGATCTCGGTCCGGAACGGCCGATTGCCGGCGATGAAGACGACGGAGCCGAATTCGCCCAGCGCCCGGGCGAATGACAGCGCGAAGCCGGTGAGCAGCGCCGGCCAGATCTCGGGCAGGATCACGCGCCGGAACGTCTGGCCGCGCCGCGCCCCCAGGCTCGCCGCCGCCTCTTCCACCTCCACGTTCAAGTCTTGCAGGACCGGCTGCACCGTGCGAACGACGAAGGGCAGGCCGATGAATGTCAGGGCCACGATGATGCCCAGCGGCGTGAACGCGACTTCCACGCCCGCCCGGGCCAGGTAGCGGCCGACCCAGCCCTGTGGCGTGTAGAGCGTCGTCAGTGCGATACCCGCCACCGCCGTCGGCAGTGCGAACGGCAGGTCGACGAGCCCGTCGACCAGCCGCTTCAGCGGGAAGCGGTAGCGCACCAGGACCCAGGCCACGATCGAACCGAAGATCACGTTGACCGCCGCGGCGGCCGCCGAAGCGCCGAAGCTCACCTTGTACGACGCCAGCACGCGCGGCGCGGTGGTCGCGGACCAGAACTGGGCCCAGGTCATCTGCGTGCTCTTGAGTGCCAGCGCCGACAGCGGCAGCAGCACGATCAGGCTGAAATAGACCAGCGTGAAGCCCATCGCCAGGCCGAAGCCCGGCAGGATGCGGCGCGGCTTGCGACGGGCCCGGCTCGCCATGGGTCAGGGCTGGTAAATGCTGTCGAAAATCGCGCCGTCGGCGAAGTGCTCACGCTGCGCCTTTTCCCAGCCGCCGAACTCGTCCTGGATCGTGAACAGCTCCAGCTTGGGAAACTGGTGGGCGTAGCGGGCGGCGACCTCGGCATCGCGCGGGCGATAGTAGTGCCTGGCCGCCAGTTCCTGGCCGGTTGGCGCGTACAGGAACTCGAGGTAGGCGGTGGCGATCGCGCGCGTGCCGTGCTTGTCGACGTAGCGGTCGACCACCGTGACGGGCGGCTCGGCCAGGATGCTGATGGACGGGATGACGATCTCGACCTTGTCCTTGCCCAGCTCGTTCAGCGCCAGCAGCGCCTCGTTTTCCCAGGCCAGCAGCACGTCGCCGATGCCGCGCTGCACGAACGTCGTCGTCGAGCCGCGCGCACCGGAGTCGAGCACCGGCACGTTCTTGAAGAGCTGCGCGACGAACTCGCGGCACTTGGCCTCGTCGCCGCCGTTGTGCCGGCGGGCATAGCCCCAGGCCGCCAGGTAGTTCCAGCGCGCGCCGCCGGAGGTCTTCGGGTTAGGCGTGATCACCTGCATGCCGGGCCGGACGAGGTCGCCCCAGTCGTGAATGCCCTTGGGGTTGCCCTTGCGGACGAGGAAGACGATGGTGGAGGTATAGGGCGTGCTGTTGTGCGGCAGGCGTGCCTGCCAGTCGGCGGGGATCAGGTCGCCGTTGGCGTGCAGGGCGTCGATGTCGTAGGCCAGGGCCAGCGTCACCACGTCGGCCTCGAGCCCGTCGATGACGGAGCGGGCCTGCTTGCCCGAGCCGCCGTGCGATTGCTGGATGGTCACCGGGTCGCCGGTCTTCTTCTGCCAGTACTCGACGAACGCGGCGTTGTACTGGGCGTAGAACTCGCGCGTGGGGTCATAGGACACGTTCAGCAGCCGGAGGTCGGCGCCGGCGGCCGGGCGTGGCAGCAGCGCCGTCAGCGCCAGGAGGGCGACGGCAAGGCGGGCGTGACACATGGCGAGGCTCCTCGGTTACGGGATATAGCCCAGGGCGCGCAGCCGCTGGCGGATGGCATCGACCTCGGTTTCGCTGAGTCCGGGCGGTTTGCGGTCGAGCTTGCCGCCGGCGGCGACGTCGCGCAGCACGTACGTGGCGAACTCGGTGACGCTGCGGAACCCGGTTCCGTCGATCAGGCGTGCGAGGTTGTCGTACAGCTCGGCGGGGATTTTCAGCGTGATCTTGGCCCCGGGCTGTCGTTTTCGCCGTGCCATCTGGAATCTCGCCTCACACTCCCGTTGGAGTGTAATTACACTCCAATCGGAGTGCAAGGCCCCGACCTGCGCTCGCTCACGCCGGGTGCCACCTATCTGAAGTCAGAAGTCA
>CAZVRR010000159.1:0-9207 GCA_964629745.1 uncultured Planctomycetales bacterium
CGGCGTGGGCGCGGTGATTGCGATGGTCGCGGTGGCCACGGGCGCGCAGCGCAAGGTGGAGCGCGAGATCGCGGCCATCGGCGACGACTGGCTGACGATCTGGTACATGGGCGAGACGCGGGGCGGTGTTCACCGGGACCAGGCCACCCCGTTGAACATGACGCGCGAGGATGCGGAGGCGATCGAGCGCGAGTGCCCGTCGGTACGGGCCGTTTCGCCGACGAACCGCGTGCCGGCCCAGGTCATTTCGCAGTTCGGGAATTACCGCGTCGGCGTGATGGGGGTCTATCCCAGCTTCTTCGATATCCGCCGCTGGAATTGCGTGCTGGGTCGACCGATTGACGCCGAGGACATGGCCTTGCAGAAGAAGGTCTGCTGCATCGGCCAGACGGCGGCGCGCGAACTGTTTGGCTCGGTCAACGCGGTCGGGCAGGTGATCCGCGTGAACCGGGTCGCGTTTGACGTGGTCGGGCTGCTGGATGCGAAAGGGGTGGGCAGCGACGGGCGCGACTTCGACGACATCATCCTGTTCCCGTTCACCTCGTTTCAGCGCCTGATTGCGGGCAATGAGCCGTCGGGCACGCTGTTTGCGGCCGCCCGGCCCGGTGTGCCGCTCGCCGCCGCCCGCGCCGAGATTCGAGACCTGCTGCGCCGGCGGCGGCACCTGGATGACAGCCAGGACGACACGTTTCGCATCATGGATCGCTCGGTGATGGCCCAGGCGACGGCGGAGGCGACCCGCACGTTCAACCTGCTCCTGACATCAATCGCTTCGATCTCGCTGATCGTGGGCGGCGTCGGGATCATGAACATCATGCTGGTGTCGGTGACCGAGCGGACGCGCGAGATCGGCCTGCGCATGGCGATCGGGGCGAATTCGCTGCACGTGCTGGCGCAGTTCCTGTCGGAGGCGGTCGTGCTCTGCACGATTGGCGGACTGCTCGGCTTCGCCGTCGGCTGCCAGGCCGCCCGGATCATCTCGCAGCAGCTCGAATGGGAAACCGAGGTGTCGTACTGGATGGCCGCGGTCGCCATCGCGTTTGCGACGGCCATCGGCATCTTCTTCGGGTTCTACCCGGCGTGGCGGGCCAGTCGGCTGAATCCGATCGATGCGCTGCGCTTCGAATAATCCGGACCGCGAAGGGCGCGAAGGGCGCGAAGTCAGGAAGGGCGGATCGGGGTCGTTCCACATCTCATTGATAGTCCTATAACTAAACGGAGGGACGCCGCTTGGCCCACTTGTCTACGGAATTATGGCCCGCAGGGTTGTTTCGGACTCGGCCAAGTGTAACAATGAGATGGACGTCGAGGGCGCGACGTGGAGCAGCCGACCGGCATCCAGATCGATCCGCAGCGCGGGGCACCGATTTACCGGCAAATTTATGACGAAATCGTTACCCGGATTCGGCGGGGAACGTACCCGTCGGGGCACCGGCTGCCGCCGACGCGCGAACTGGCCCGCGAACTCCGGACACATCGTAACACCGTCTCCCGCGCGTTCGACGAGCTGGAGGCGTCCGGCCTGGTGTACTCGCAGGTCGGCCGCGGAACGTTCGTGGCGGACCGGCCGTCGGGCGGGGAGCCGGAGCAGGGACAGCCAGAGCTGCCCTGGAACTCGCTGTTTTCGCAGGGCGCCTACGCGGAGCCGCTGGCGCGGCTGGATCGCCTGGTGCGCAGCGTCCAGCGCGAGGACCTGGTCAACTTGACCAGCATGTACCCGTCGCAGGACCTGCTGCCGGTAGCCTCGATCCGGCGCTGCCTCGACGCGGTCCTCAGACAGCACAGCTCCGAAGCCCTGAGCTTCGCGCCGCGTTTCGGCGTGCCGCGCCTGCGCGAAGCCATCGCCGGCCTGCTGAAGGCGAACCACATTCCCGCGGCCGCGGATGACATCCTCATCACGACCGGCAGCCAGCAGGCGCTCGACCTGCTCGCGCGCGGCCTGACGAATGTCGGCGACGCGCTGCTGGTCGAGGAGTTCACATATACAGGGGCCCTGACGGCCTTCGCGGCCGCCGGCGCGACGATCATCACGGTGCCGAACGACACCGAGGGACCGGAGCTCGACGCGCTGGCGCGGCTGGGACGACGCGGCGCCAAGGCGCTGTACCTGATGCCCAACTGCGCCAACCCGACCGGGGCGACCATCAGCACCGCCCGGCGCAAGCAGATCGTGGCCTGGTCGCACGCGGCGGGCGTGCCCTTGATCGAGGACGACTACGGGGCCGATCTGCAGCTCGACGATTGCCCGCGCCTGCCGGCGCTGCGCGCCCTGGACAACCAGGTGCTGCACGTCGGCACGTTCAGCAAGCGGCTCGTCCCGGCGCTGCGCGTGGGCTTCCTGGTGTGCCCGGCGGCGGTGCGCCAGCGGCTGGTGGCCCTGAAACACAGCATGGACCTGGGAACCTCGGCGCTGCTGCAACACACGCTCGCCGAGTTCATCGAGCGCGGCTACCTGCGGGCGCACCTGCGCCGGATCCTGCCGGCGTATCGCGAGCGGCGCGATGCGCTGGAGTCGGCGCTGCGCGAACACCTGCCGCCGGACGTGCAGTGGGAGCATGCCCGCCGGGGCGGCTTCGTGTGGCTGCGGCTGGCGGCCTGCGAGACGGAGGAAGTGTTCGAGGAAGCCCAGCGGCAGGGTGTGCTGATCTCGCCCGGCGCCCTGCACAGCGTGTATCGCGCGACGGGCGGCGGTGTGCGGCTGACGTTCTGCGCCGAGCCGCCGGCCCGGCTGGTGGAGGGCGCCCGGCGGCTGGGTGCGGCATTGCGGGCCCTGGCGGCGCGGCGTGCGGCGCACCGCTGGCCGCCGGGATCGGCCATGGAGGGCGTATGAGAGTGCGATTGGCTCGAATCGCTGGCCTGGTTCGAGGTTTTCCATAACGGTGGAGGCGTTACCATGACGAAATCAGCCTCGTTGGGATCGATGAACTCGGAGGCGAACATCGTGCCGCTGCCGGACCTGCAGGACGGCAACGGGGAGCGACGGATGAAGAAGGCAGACCTCGACTGGGCGAGCCTGGCGTTCGGTTACCACAAAACGGACTATAACGTCCGGTATACGTGGAAAAACGGCGCGTGGGACAAGGGCGTGGTGACGGCGGAAGAGTCGATCCCCATGCACATGGCCGCGACGTGCCTGCACTATGGACAGGAGGCGTTCGAAGGACTGAAGGCCTTCGAGACGCGTCAGGGCGAGGTGGTCGTCTTCCGCCCGGACGAGAACGCCAAGCGGCTGATCCGCTCCTGCCGCAAGATCCACATGGAGCCGCCGCCGGAGACGCTGTTCATGGAGGCGATCACGCGCGCGATCAACGCGAATCGCCGGTTCGTGCCGCCCTACGGCACCGGCGCGAGCCTCTACATCCGGCCACTGGTGATCGGGACGGGGCCGCAGATCGGGGTGCGCCCGGCGACCGAGTACCTGTTCCTGGTGCTGGTCACGCCGGTGGGGCCGTACTTCAAGACCGGGTTCAAGCCGGTGAACCTGATCATCGAGGAGGAGTTCGACCGGGCGGCGCCGATGGGCGTGGGCGATATCAAGGTGGGCGGGAACTACGCGGCCGGCCTCCAGGCCAGCCTGCTCGCGAAAAGCCAGGGCTATGCCGATGCGCTGTTCCTGGACGCCAGGGAGAAGAAGTTCATCGACGAGTGCGCGCCGGCGAACTTCTTCGGCGTGACGAAGAGCGGCCAGTACGTGACGCCGTCGAGCAGTTCGATCCTGCCGTCGATCACGAACAAGTCGCTGATGACGCTGGCCGAGGACATCGGCATGCGGCCGGAACGCCGACCGGTGCCGGTCGAGGAACTCTTCGAACTGGCCGAGGCGGGCTGCTGCGGGACCGCGGCGGTGATTACGCCGGTCGGCTCGATTACCTATCGCGATCGCAAGGCCGTGTACTCCACCGACGGCAAGCCGGGCAAGTACTGCACGCAGCTCTACCAGGCGCTGACCTCGATCCAGGTCGGCGATGCGCCGGACAAGTACGGCTGGCTCTATCACGTGCCGCAGCCGTAACGCGGCGCGCGAGCACAGCGGTCAAACACAGCGGGCGCTGCGGCCAGCCGCAGCGCCCGCGTTCGTCATGCGGCCGGTGACCTGCCGTCTCAGCGGGCCGTGCTCGCGGCCAGCTGCGTGTACTTCTCGACGTCAAAGCCCGGCGGAAGTTCCTTCGTGCCGCGGCACTTGGGATAGTTGCCGCAGCCCAGGAACTTGCCCCGGCGACCGACGCGGATCACCATCGGGCTGCCGCACTCGTCGCAGGGAATCTCGGTGCGAATGGGCTTGGGCCGCTCCGGGGCGGGCAGCAGCTCCTCAGCCTGTTTCTTCGCTTCGCCGCGCAGGTTCGCATTCACCTTGCAGCGCGGGAAATTCGTGCACGAGAAGAACGGGCCGAACCGTCCGCGCTTCAACTCCATCGTGCTGCCGCATTCGGGGCAGCGCAGGCTGCCGGCGGGCGGCATGACCTCGACGACCGGGCGGCCGGTGCGAGTCCAGGCGAAGCCCGGCGGCGGAGCGCCGTAGTCCGGGTGGGCCTCGCCGCGGGCCAGCGCCGGCGCGTCGGCCGGCGGAGCGCCTGCACCGCCCGGCTCAGCCGGGGACAACGCCGCGCCGCTGGTCGCCGCGGCCCGCAGCTCCTCGAGCTTTTCAAACGGCTTCGTGTTGCGGCAACGCGGATACCCGCTGCACGCGACGAAGCGGCCGCGCCGGCCCGAGCGGAGCACCATCGGCCGCCCGCACTTGTCGCAGGCCAGCCCGGCCTCGACCGGCGGCGGGGCGGGCTTGCGTTCGAGCCGCACGTCCGGCGGCAGGGCGGCCGTGTTCTTGCACTCGGGGAAGCGGTTGCAGCCGAGGAACGCCCGGCGGCCCTTGCGCTTCACGACCATCGTGCCGGCGCCGCACGCGTCGCAGGGACGCTCCAGCTCCTTCTCGGTGACGAGCCGCAACGGCTCGCCCTGCTCGTTGCACGGAATGGTCTGGCGGCATTCCGGGTAGCCGGTGCAGCCGAGAAAGCTGCCGGTCCGTGACTGGCGCAGGGCCATGGGTCGACCGCAGGCTTCGCAGGCGACGTCGGTCGTGCGGTCCGGCTGCGGCTTTCCCTCGCGATCCACGTTCTGCGTCGTCTTGCAGCGCGGGTACTTCGAGCAGGCCAGGAAGCGGCCCGCCTTGCCCCAGCGGTACACCATCGGCGCGCCACAGGAGGGGCAGGTGTACGGGCTGGGCTGGCTGCGAACCGGTTCCATCTCCGATTCCGCCTTGCCGAGCAGCTCGCGGAACGGATCGTAAAACTCGTGCAGCACCTGCACCCAGTCGAGGTGTGCTTCCTCGATCTTGTCGAGCTCGTTCTCCATGTGCGACGTGAACTTCACGTCCATCAGCCTGGGAAAATGCTCGACCAGCTTGTCGGTCACCATCTCGCCCAGCGCCGTGGGGTAGAACTTGCGGTCAGTCTGCTCGACGTAGCCGCGGCTCTGGATCGTGTCGATGATCGTCGCATACGTGCTGGGGCGACCAATGCCTTCGGCTTCGAGGGCCTTGATCAGCGAGGCTTCCGTGTACCGCGCCGGTGGCGCGGTGAACTGCTGGCGCGGCTCGAGCTCCAGCACACCGGCCGGCGCACCCGTGTGCAGCGCCGGCAGGATCTGGTCCTCGCTGGTGACGCCGGCGACTTTCATGAACCCGTCGAACACGAGCTTGCGCCCGTTGGCGCTGAAGCGGGCGGTGCCGCGCGGCGTGTCGCTCAGGACGCTCACGGACGTCGCATCCCACTCCGCCGGCGTCATCTGGCAGGCCACGAAACGCGTCCAGATCAACTCGTACAGGCGGTACTGGTCCGACCCCAGTGCGCTGCGAACGCTCTCCGGCGTGCGGCGCGGGTCGGTCGGCCGAATGGCTTCGTGCGCTTCCTGCGCACGGGCCTGGCGCTTGCCAAAGGTGTTCGGCGCCGGCGGCACGTAACGCCCGCCGAACGTGTCGTCAATAAAGGCGCGGACCGCCGTGACGGCTTCAGCAGCCAGGTTGGTCGAATCGGTACGCATGTACGTGATGAGACCGACGGCGCCCTCGCCATTCAGATCCACGCCTTCGTACAGCGACTGCGCGGCACGCATCGTCCGCGAGGCGGAAAAGCGCAGCGCGTTGCTGGCCGCCTGTTGCAGGCTGGCTGTCGTGAACGGGGCCGGCGGGCGGCTGGTTGTCCGGCGCGTCTTGATTTCGCCCACGTGGAAGGGCGGTGCGGCGGCCGGGTCGATTCCGCCGCTCAGCGTGATCTGCTCGAGGCCGAGGTGTCGGTACTCGTCCCATGGCTGGCGCTGAACATGGGTCGCCTGGTATCCGAGGGCCTGGGCGATGGATAGCGCGGCTTCGACGTTTGCGAGCTGCGCGGGCTTTCCCGCGATATCCGCCAACTCGGCGCGGAAGCAGCCGTGTTCGGCTAGCCAGGCTTGCACGTCTTTCTGGGTGCGTTCGCCGCGCATGTACTCGCGCCAGGCATGCCGCAGGCTGTCGCGTTGCGCGGGATCGGCGCAAAAATACGCAGCGATCTTCCAGCTTTCCTCGGGACGGAAGGCGCGGATTTCGCGCTCACGCTCGACGATCTGACGCACAGCGACGGACTGCACGCGTCCGGCGGACAGCCCCTTGGCGATCTTCTTCCACAGCAGGGGACTCAACTCGTAACCCACTATGCGGTCGAGGATTCGGCGCGCCTGCTGCGCGTTGACCCGATCGAGGTCGATGCCGTGCGGCTGGCTGAACGCCTCCTGGATCGCTTTGCGCGTGATCTCGTTGAAGATCACCCGCCTGGCCTTTTGCGGATCGAGCTGGAGCGCTTCGAGCAGGTGCCAGGCGATGGCCTCGCCTTCTCGGTCACGGTCCGTCGCCAGGAATACTTCGGGAGCGGTACCGACCAGCTTCTTCAGTTCCTGGACGACCCGCGCGCGGCCGTGGACGATCTCGTAGGTGGGCTTGAAGTTCTCGCTTACATCGATGCCGAAAGTCCGCTCTGGAAGATCGCGTACGTGGCCCAGGGAGGCCTTCACGACGTAATCAGATCCCAGATACTTGTTAATCGTTCGCGCCTTGGCGGGCGATTCGACGATCACGAGCGACTTGCCGCTGGCTTTGCTACGCGCCATGAATTTCTTCTAAGTTACTTACCTTAAATAATTTACTAACATGTACTTCCTGCTCGCGTCCGGGGCGGCGGAGCCGCACGCCATTCGATCCGGCACCCCACACCCTGGTAAGAAACCCAAGATGTGTAGCCGACATTTCCGGACTGTCAAGCATACTCGGCACACCGTGGGCCGCAGGTTTACGTTATTCCGCCCGCAGACGCAAATCGATCCGGTCGGCAAAACGCGTCGGCTGACCTTACGCGGGCCGCGGCGGGGCGGCTATCATGGCGGTGCGACGCGAGAGTGGCGGAACTGGCAGACGCGCCAGATTTAGGTTCTGGTGGGTAACCCCCGTGGGGGTTCGAGTCCCCCCTCTCGCAGTGGGTGTTCTTCGAGTTCGCGGCGTGGGTAAGTGCGATGCTCGCGGGTATCCCGCCGCGCGCTAGGGGTTTGGGGGATTCGGGCAACGCGAACCCAGGGCGGTGCAGAGATTCGATTCGTCCGCCAGGTCCACATCGCCGTCAAGATCGGAGTCGCCGTCATACCACGACGCGCCAGAGGAGGTTCCGAAGCGTCGCTGGAGTACGCACAGATCGCGCAGGTCGACGTAGCCGTCGTTATTGACGTCGCCGGGGCACGGCTCGAGCGTGATATGTTCGAGGAAGTCGCCGCGGGCGACTCCGTTGGGGTCGAGCGTATCGCTTCCCACGACCGACTGGTACAGTCCCCAGTGGTCACAGTGTCGCAGCCCCGCGTAATAAACCGGGATGTAGCAGCCACCCTGGGTAACGTGGCAACATAGGCCCAGGTCCGTCACTTCCAGTGCTGTCAGGCCGCCCAGTTCGGGGTAGGGCGTGCTCCAGTCGTGCCGCAGCTCGTTGATCATCGGGTGGGTGGGCGGTCGATCGTACAGGTGAGTGTACAGTTTCTTGGCCTGCCAGGGTTCGAGGCCTCCGAGGTACGCGTCCGGGTCCGCAGCCAGCACCCATGCATCCGTCGTCGCGAGCGCCGTTGCGCGATGGTTGAAATGCCCGGTCTCGCCGTCGAAGTCGTGCGTGATGACGACCTCGGGACGGAAGCGGCGGATCTGTTGAGCGACGTACGCGGTGGCGATCGCACGACCTTCCGCGATGTCATCGCCATCGAACACGCCGTCGGCCCAGAGATCCCATGTGCCGTCAAGCGTCAAGGTCGGCCAGTCGCGGAACCGCGGGAAGAGCGGCGGATTTCGCAGGCCGTACGTCCAGTCGGCACAGCACAGCTCCGCCTCGCGCACCTCAGGCGGCCGGACGTAGTCCCCGCTCGTCATGCAGATATGAACCAGCGGCAGCCAGGCCACTTGGGTGTAGTACGGAATGAGTCCGCCGAAAAAGATTCCTTCATCGTCGGGGTGGGTGGAGACCACGAGCAGAACGGCCTTGTCGGGCTGGGGTTCCCACTCGTACGCCCGTCCCGGTGACGCACAAGCGAGCATCAGCGCGGCGCCGCCAATCAGCTTCCTTGTCGCACCCACCCGCGTCATTCGTTTCACTCCCCAGGCCGTCAAGGGCGTCCAGAAACGGACGCCCGAAGTCGAGAGCTGGTCATCGCCGACGCCGAGACGCTCGGCGGCGTGAGCGGCGCCGACCCCCGCGCGCTGCTGTTGCGAAGACGGGTTAGCGCCGAACACCCGCGGTGCTTTCGCTTTCTCACATCACAGATCGGTAATCTGGCGTACAAGGCTGATTTGACTGTCTGGAACGTACCAGGGGCCTGAGCCAGGCGACGTCCGGCGGTGCGGGAGCGCGTGTTATTGGCCGATCGGCGATAGCGCTGAATAGGCCTTCGATGTCTTTTTCTGGGGCAGCTGTACTCCGCAAGTGGGGATGACCGGCGTGCCGTCGCGGATCAAGCGCGGTCCACCCGGTTACGAAGGCAGACAGCGGTTCGGTCGCTCGGCATTCTCGAAGCCTGTGGGGTGTGCGGCGGGCGAGTGAACGTTCATGCCGCTCGGCCGCCCTGCGTCGGCGGGCCGCGTTCTACTCGGCGGCGGCCGGGTCATCGTCGGCTTCCTCGATGGCCCAGACGCGCCGGGTCTGCGCGCGGAGGTAGTCG
>CAZVRR010000160.1:0-9201 GCA_964629745.1 uncultured Planctomycetales bacterium
GTCGTGAACGCATCATCGATGTGCAGGTCGTCGCCCGTATCCAGGATATCACCATCCCCGTCGTTATCATAGGCGATCTTCGCGTCACCGAATCGCTGGAGCGACGAGCCCCCGGTGCGATACAGACCCGCGTAGCCGCCGGTCCAGGTATCATCGACGGTGGTGGTCGTGATTAACCTCGTCTCATCCGCGTACGAGCCGTCCCCGTCCGTGTCCACCCGGAAGCGCAGCTGCTGCAGATTCGAGTCGCCCGGGTCGTTGTCGATGACGACCTTGCCTTCGTACCAGGTGCCGCTGGTCAGGCTCAGCGCGGTGGGGGAAGTCACACTCGTGCCGAGGGTGCCATGGTCCTGGCACTTATACAGCCGAGCCTTGCCGTCGGAGGCAGCGATGACGATCGCCAGGTAGTCGCCCGGCGAGAGCCAGCGTACGAGGAAGCCCGGGGCGACATTGGCGTTCCACTTGAACTTGAACGTGGCCACGAACTTGTCCCTGCGGAAGCCCCGCCGTACCAGGCAGTCCTCGATGCCGTCGGCGGCAAGGGCATGGAGCACTTTGTCGGTCAAGTGCTCACGGTGATGCCGCACATATGGAGCGGTGCAGGTGGCTTCCCGCAAGGGCGGTCCCTACCGTGACCTCGCTGGCGAGGCCGTCCGGCAATAACGGGATGATCTGTTCGGACGGCACCAGGACGACGCCGGCCTGGGCCCAGAAGCGATCGCGGACGCGCTCAGGCGAGCCAACCTTCCGCAGCTCGAGCTTATACCCTTTGGGTGCCCATAACTCCCACCATGCCGGCTCCTGCCATACGAGATAAACTCCTTCCCTGGGTCGACTGTCGGCCACCGGCATACGGCCGGGCAGCCGTCCTTCCTCCACCAGTCGATCACCCTCAATTCGCAGCAGCACCAACTCGCGGACCGTGGCGCCCGTACTCAGAGTTTTCTCTTTGCAGGCGACGACCTGTGCCGCACCTACGCAATGAGCATCGCCATGCTCGGTTTCGATCATGTGGCCGGTTTGGAGATTGACGAGGACGGTCTGCCAGGGGCGCTCGGCCGGAGGGATTGACCGTGTGCTGACGACGACAACACAATCGGCCGAATCCCAAGATAGCGCCCATGCGTCCCCCCAACCCAACGGACCCTGCCGACGTGGGCCGAAGCGAAGCGGCCAACGACTCGTCTCATCGAACTCTTCGTTGCATATAGATAAATAGAACTCTCCCGTTCTAATATCGCCGTCTGCCGCCTGAGCCAAGTAGGCCAGCTTTTCTCCGTCGTTCGACCAAGCGACTGCAACAGCGCGACAGGGGATCTGGCCACTTCTGCTGCCCGAATGGACATCGTATATGTCTACGCAATCATATCGCCATGCAACGGCCAGCTGTCCGGATGCAGACAGATCCGCTCCGCCATCGCGAAGTGACGATACCTTGACATCCGATGGAACGTGCCACTGTGGCACCCAGAGTCCATCGGGCGGGTCTGATCCAGTCCGCTCCGGTCCCGCAACGACCCAGTATTTGGTGCCTTCAGAGTGGATGCGAATGCCCGCACTTCCGAAACACTCAAACAGTGCCCAGCCACGCGCCCATTGCGGGTCCGCACATCCAACGCTGATGAGAGCGAATCCAACACAGGCGGAGACCATCATCGAGTGCGCAATAGGCTGCACCATACTCGCTTCCCGGTTCTGTCTGTCACCATCGCCCTTGTTATCGTAGCCGATCTTCACGTCGTCGAACTGCTACAGCGACGAGCTTCGGGCGCCGTCCGGCAAATGAAGCAGACCGCCCGTCTTTCCGGGCGTTCGTACGGTTCGTTGCCCTTTTGGTTTTTTGGTCCCCCGCAAAGGCCAAGCGCGGCGATACGGTTGTCTGGCAGGCGCGGCGGGACGGTCAGTGGCCGCCGGCTGCGCCGCGTGCTCTCACGGCGACCCGGCAGCCTGCAGGGCCAGCAGCGCGTACGCCGTCGTCAGGGCGGGCAGGCCCTCCATCCAGCGGTCCTGGTCGTTGACCCACGTGCCGTCGGGGCGCTGCAACTGTGCCAGCCTGGCCACCAGCTCGGCGCGCCAGTCGTGCTCGCGGCCGGCGTGGTCGGTCAGGACCGGCTCGCCCCACGTGGCCAGCGCGCGGGCGAAGACGTGGTAATAGTAGAACAGGCCCTCCAGGGACTGGCGCTCGGGCATGTTCGGGTTGTACTCCACCGTCCAGTGCCGGCGGATCCAGTCCAGCGCGGCACGCACGCGGGGGTCGTCCTTCTTCAGGCCGGCGTAGAGCATGCTTTTGAATCCTGCATACGTCATGGAGCCGTAGCAGCGCAGCTCCTGCCGCCCGCCGACTTCCAACTTGCCGGCCTTGCTTTCGCCGCCATTGGCCGTCGTGTAGATGAAGCCGCCCTGCGTCGAGCCCCGGGCGAACTCCTGGTCATTCTGCTCGCCCAGCATCTGGCAGCGCTGGATGAACACAAGCGCCTTCTTGTACGCGGGATCGTCGGGCGGCAGGCCGCTGTCATGCAGCGCCTCGAGCATCATCTGCGTATTGGACAGGTCCGGGCGTTGCGAATGTCCATAACCCGCACCGCCGTACCAGGCGTCGTCGACCGACTTCCCGTCGCCTTCGTCCCATTGCAGGTCCTTGAGAAACGCCTGCAAGCGCGCCACGTCGGCCGCCACGTCGCCCGGGCCGCCGCCTGGGCCGGTCGCCTCCGCCAGCGCGGAAAACATGGAGAGGGCCACGCTGGATTCGTAGTTCTTCAGCACGCCCTCCGTGCCGTAGATCCCGCCGTCGTCGCGCACGAAGCGGCGGACGAATTCCACGCCCCGCCGGACCGCGTCATGCTTGGGCCCGATGCCGGGCTCCTGGATCAGCGCCTTGAGTACGAGGCAGCTCACGCCCGGCCCGGTCTGCGAGGCCCAGCCGCCGTCGGCCTCCTGCAGGGCCAGGAGCGCCTGCGCCCCGCGCCGGCGCAGTTCCGCCGCCCGGCTGAGCAGCTCCGCGGGAGCGGTCGCGGGCGTCAGTTGCGTCGCCGGCGGCGGAGCGGGCGCCTGGGCAACCGCCAACACGCCGCCCGTGGGCAGCGACAGCAGCAGCATGGGCAGGATGCGAATCATGCGTACCCCAGTTCCTCGAGGCGATCCTCGTCGAGCCCGAAGTGATGGCCGATCTCGTGCAGGACCGTGATGCGGATCTCGTCGATCAGTTCCTCGCGCGACCGGCACATCGCGCACAGGTTGTTCTGGAAGATCAGGATCCGGTCGGGCAGGGTCGAGTGCAGCATGTCCGGGCCCTGCTCCTCCAGCGGCCGCCCGATGTACAGCCCGAGCAGGTCGGGCGGCACGTCATGCTCGCGGAGCAGCTTGGGGTCGGGCCGCGCCTGCACCTCGATCATCACGTTCTCGAGGTACCGTGCGAACTCCTCGGGTACGGAGTCGAGCGCGGCCTGCACCGCCTGTTCGAATTCGGCCAGTGAAACGCGTATCATGCGGCCCGTGCCGGCAGTCATTCCGCCGGGCCCGCCGCCCGGCGTCTGGTCAGGAGTATAGAGGATGCAGAGGCGCGGGCCAACGTCCGGGGGCTTCGGTGACGGGTATGCGGCGCGGCGCGCGGTCCGCGCGGTCACGGGTCTGTGCCTGGCGGCATGCCTCGCGGGCTGCGGGAACACGTCGTTCCTGGTCACGCCCGTGCCGTCGCCCCTGCAGCTGGACGAGGAAGTCGTGCTCCGCGAGAGCGCGTGGGCTACGAAGAAGATCGCGCTGCTCGACGTCGACGGCGTACTGAAGAACGGACGCGACCGCTCGCTCGTCGGCCTCACCGGCGAAAACCCGGTCGCCTTCTTCACCGAGAAGCTCGACCAGGCCGCGCAGGACAAGCGGGTCAAGGCGGTCGTCGTCCGCATCAACTCTCCCGGCGGCAGCGTGACGGCCAGCGATCTCATGTACCACGAGTTGCAGTCGTTCCGGAAACGCACCGGCAAGCCGGTCATCGCCAGCCTGCTCGACGTCGGCGCCTCCGGCGGCTACTACCTCGCCTGCGCGGCGGACCAGATCTACGTGCTGCCCACGACGATCACCGGCAGCATCGGCGTGATCATGCTTTCGCCCGAATTCACCGGCACCATGGCCAAGCTGGGCATGGAGATGCGCGTTTTCAAGAGCGGCGAGCTGAAAGATGCCGGCTCAATGTTCCGCGAGATGACCCCCAGGGACCGCGCGCTGTTCGAGGACCTGATCGCCCGGATGTACGCGCGCTTCCTGGACGTCGTCCGCACCGCGCGGCCCGCCGTCCCCGAGGCGCGCCTGCCCGAGCTGTGCGACGGGCGTGTCTTCCTCGGCCCGCAGGCCAAGGCGGCGGGCCTCGTCGACGAGGTCGGCTCGCTCGAGGATGCGCTGGCCGCGGCCAAGTGTGCGGCGGGCCTGCAGGACGAGAAGGTACTGGTCGTCACGTACGGCCGTCCGGTTGCCCACCGGCCGAATGTGTATGCGCAGGCCGACCCGCCGGCGGTGAACATCGTGAACATCGAAATGCCTGACTGGCTCGAATCGCCGGCGGCGCAGTTGATGTACCTGTGGGCCCCGGGCTGGTAGGGGCGGGCATGATCGTTCTGATCGACAACTACGACTCCTTCACCTACAACCTGGTGCAGCGCATTGGCGAGCTGGATGCCACGCGCGAAGTGCGGGTCTTCCGCAACGACCAGGTCACGGTGCAGGACGTCGAACGTGAGCACCCGGACCACATCATCGTTTCGCCCGGGCCGTGCACGCCGCGCGAGGCGGGCATCTCGAACCAGATCATCCGGCACTTCGCCGGCCGCGTGCCCCTGCTGGGCGTGTGCCTGGGGCACCAGTGCCTGGGATTCGTGCACGGAGCGCAGATCGTGCGGGCCGGCCGGCTGATGCACGGCAAGACGAGCCTGATCCGCCACGATGGCCGCGGCATCTTCGCCGGGATGAGCAACCCGTTCGAGGCGACACGCTACCACTCGCTCATCATCGCCCCGGGCACGCTGCCCCCCGAGTTTGAGATCAGCGCCACCGCCTCCGATGATCCCGCCGAAATCATGGCCATCCGCCACCGCACGCAGCCCCTGGACGGCGTGCAGTTCCATCCCGAGAGCTTCCTGACCCGTGAGGGTCACCGGCTGCTTGCGAACTTCCTCGGCATCGGGTAAGCAAGACGCCATGAACGCCGCGCGCTGCTGGCTGCTGACGGTCGGGATCGGGGTCCTGCTGACCGGCTGCGCGGCGGATGCCCGGCGCACCACCGCGGCCCCGTCCGAGGACGAGCTGCTCAAGCTCGAGCCGCCTCCCAACGCCATTCCCGCCCATGTCGGCGTGGAGGGGACCGACAACGAGGAGCGCCGCCTGGTGCTGGTCCCGTCCTACGAAGTGCCGGAGCTGACCGAGGAAGAGCGCGAAGCGGTCGGTATCGAACCCGAACTCGTCAACTTCCTCGAGTTCTACGAGCCCGCACCGGCTGAGACGCGCACCTGGCCCGGGCAGGGCGGCCCCGCCGTCACGACGAGTCCCGAGCAGGTTGGCGTCGCGCGCGCGGGTGCTGCGCGCACCGCAACGAAACAGGGCCTGTCGCGCAAGGACGTGGCCGTCGACTATCCCGCGTCCGCGAGTGTCGCCCGGCCGCACCCACACAGCGGAACGTCGGTGGCAGGGCAGGGACCCAAGGGCGGAGTCCTGGTCGGCGACTCGGCCGCCCGACGCGTAGCGCGGCCAGCACGACGGGCCGACCCATAGCGCAATCTCCTGCGTAACAATAACTTACGAACGAGTCGCCGATTCGGTCGCTGCGGAAAGATCCTGACATCGGTGCTCGCCGGCGCGCGCGGCGCGGCCGCCTGATCCCGTGAAGAGTGGCAGCGGTGCGTGGCGTTGGCGAGGAATTGGACTAACCGTTTCGCGCGTGGCGCGCCGATATTCCCTGCGCATCCGTTGACGAGGGCCGAGGCCGCGCGCGAAATGCGCGATGCCGGGCGGACGCAGGCGCGGCCGCCCGACGTGTCCGGACGTGGAGCGATGTGGGAGGGCGGCGCACGAGTGCCGCCCGGACGATCGGATCCTTTCGAGGGCGCGCCATGGCGAAGAAGAAAGCAGCTGGCGGGAAGAAGAAGTCGGCGAAGGCGACACGGAAGTCGGCGAAGACCACGCGGGCCAAAACGGCAAAGCGGACGAAGAAGTCCGCGGCAGCACGCAAGCCCGCGCGCACCGCCGCCAGGAAGGCGCCGGCCCGCCGGACCCCCGCGGCGAAGAAGACGGCCACGAAGACGGTCAAGAAGGCCGTGAAGAAGGTCGTCAAGAAGGCCACGCCGCGCAAGGCGCCCCCCGCACGCCCCGTGAAGGCCGCGTCCGCGCCGCCCGCACGCAAGAAGGAGCCGGTGCGCCCGCCGGACGAGGTCCGTCCGGCCATCGAGGAGGTCACGCCGCGCGTCGAGCCGCGCACGATCCCGCCGCGCGTGGACGAGCCGGTCACCGGCGGAGCCCCGGTAGTGGACGTGGAAGAGTCGGCGCCGAGCATCTATGAGCCCGACGAGCCCTCGGTGGAAATCGAGGACGAGGCCGAGGACGAGGAGGAAGAAGAGCTGGAGGAAGAGGGCGAGGAGGGCGAACTCGGCGATGATGACGGGGAGTTCGAGGACTCACTCTTCGACATGGATGAGGACGACGCCGGGGCGGATGATAAGGACCGGGATTGACCCGAGCCCCGCGCGAACTCGTGTACGCACTACGGTACGGCACCTTCGCCGGTGGTGTGCGCGCCGCGCGCTGACGCCCGCTGCGCGGCGGCTCATGCCCCGGCGCCCTGGGCACCGGAGACACGGTGAAACCTCACTTTGCGGATCGCCTGCTCGAGCAGATTCGCCTGCGCCGCAGCCCGGCGGTCGTCGGCCTGGACCCCGTGCTCGAACGCCTGCCCGCCGAGCTGCAACCACGCTACCGGACACTGGGTGCGGCCGCCGGCGCACTGGAGGAGTTCGGCCGGGTCGTCATCGACCTCGTCGCCAACGCGGTCCCGGCGCTGAAGATCAACTCGGCCTTTTTCGAGTGCCTGCACGACGCGGGCGTCGCCGTGTACCACCGCCTGATCCGGCACGCGCACACGCGCGGCCTGCTGGTCATCGGCGACGTCAAGCGCGGCGACATCGGCTCGACGGCGAAGCTCTACGCACGGGGCCACCTGGGCAGCAGCGACTTTGAGGATTTCGACGAGCGGGGCATGCCCGATGCAGTCACGGTGGCCGGCTATCTCGGCGCCGGTGCCGTGCAGCCTTTTATCGAGCAGGCACGCGAAACCGGCCGCGGGCTGTTTGTGCTGGTGCGGCCGAGCGACCCGGGGGCCGACGAGATCCACGAGCATGGCGCACCGCAGCCGCTGTACCGGTTCCTGGCGGACCGGGTGCAGCGCTGGGGCGCCGCGCCCGAACTGCTCGGCCAATGCGGCTACTCCTGCGTCGGCGCCGTGGTGGCGCCGAAAGATCCGCCGAGCACGGCGGCGCTGCGCGAGGCGCTACCGCACACGCTGTTCCTGGTGCCCGGCTACGGCGCGCAAGGCGCCGGGGCCGAATCGTGCCGGCCCTGCTTCCGGGCCGACGGCACGGGGGCGATCGTGAACGCGTCGCGCAGCGTGATCTTCGCGTATGAGAAGCCCGAGCGCCTCGAGCAGTCCGCGGGCGACTGGCGCGGCTGCATCGCCCAGGCCGCCCGCGAGTTCGCCGCGGACGTGGCGCCGCTGGGCCCCACGGTCACGTCGCGCGCCACAGATGGCTGACGATCCAGGCTGACAGCTCCGCGCCGCGATAGACGATCAGCGTCGCGCCGAGAATCCACAGCACCAGCGCCGCCTGGAACGGACGGTCGCGCAGCATCACGTCGGTCGGCCCGTCGACCAGCCCGTGCTCCACCAGGAAGGCGAAGCGGAAGATCGCGTACACGACCAGCGGCAGCGTGTAGACCAGGCTGGTCGTGTGGAATTCGCGCACGGTGCGATCGTCCGTGGCATACAGCAGGAAGCTGACGATCGCGATGCCGGCCGTCAGCGTCGTGAAGTGATTGAGCAGCTCCGGCGTGTAGAGCGTCAGCGTGCGGCGATGCCGGCCCGCGTCGCCGTTGTTTTCGGCCAATGCGCCGAGTTCGGCCCGACGCTTGCTGAAGCCCATGAACAGGCACAGCGTGAACGTGCAGATGACGAGCCAGTGCGAGATCGCGACGTGCACGGCCACCGCGCCCGCCATCGCGCGCAGCACGAACCCCAGTCCGATGCAGATGATGTCGAGCAGGACCACGTTCTTCAGCGCGAACGTGTAGGCCATCTGGAGTCCCAGGTACAGGAAGCCCAGGATGAAGAAGCCGGGCCCGAGCACCCAGCTCAGCGCGAGCCCCGCCGCGAGCAGCACGCCGGCATAGACGGCCGCCAGGCCCGCGCTCACCGTGCCGGATGCGATCGGCCGCAGCCGCTTCCGTGGATGCAGCCGGTCCTCTTCACGGTCGTGAATGTCATTCACGACGTAAACGGCGCTGCTGAGCACGCAGAAGCACACGAACCCGGCGATTGCGGCCAGGATTGCGCCCGTATCTTCCAGCTTGTGGCCGAACACCAGCCCGGCAAACAGGAAGACGTTCTTGGACCATTGCGCGGGTCGCAACAGGCGCAGCAGGGAGAGCAACGGCACGTGATCCTCCGCAGGGTCGCAGACGTGCAGCCATTCTGGGTTTGGCCGCCTTGCGGGTCAATGGAGGAGGCGACGCTCAGCGCGTCGGCAGTGGCTCGTCCGCGCTCACTTGCCTGGGCAGCGTCCAGGCGGGCTGCCCGGCGCGCGCGACGCTCCCGCCGGTCGCCAGGCCGTCTGCGAGCCGGACCTCGACCGCCCCCTCGCCGATCGTCAGGCTCACTGCCAGGCCGTCTTCGGTCTGCGCGCAGCGTGCACCGGGATCCGCGCCGCCCGCCGGCGGCTCGACGAACAGGGCGGTGACGAACACGTGCACGTCCGCGCGCTCCGCCGGCTCGATCTCGAGCCGACCCCAGTGCGAGGTCAGGCCGACCGGTTCAGCCAGCCACGTCGGACTGCTGAGCTGGTACCAGGCATTGTCGCTGCGACCGTGCCGCGCTGGCCTCACCAGGTGCTCGAATCCGTCCGCGGCGCCGCCCACGTACGGCCGCCCCCGGGCCGGTCCGGCCGGCACCCGCTG
>CAZVRR010000161.1:0-9186 GCA_964629745.1 uncultured Planctomycetales bacterium
GGCGCCTCGCAGGCAGGTTTCGAAATGGCAGGCGGGCTGCACGCTTCGACGCCGCGCGCCGCTGCGTCAGCCCCGCGGGCGGCCGATCAGTGCATGTGGCCGTGCCCGCCCTTCTTGTCCTCTTCCTTTTCCTTGATCTCGCTGATCGCGGCGTCGGTCGTCAGCAGCAGGCCCGCCACGCTCGACGCGTTCTGCAGCGCCACGCGCTCGACCTTCAGCGGCACGATCACGCCCATCTTCACCATGTCGCCGTACTGCTCGGTCAGGGCGTTGTAGCCGAAGTTGCCCTCGCCCTCGAGCACCTTCTGGCACACGATCGAGCCGTCCAGGCCGGCGTTCTCGGCGATCTGCTTGATCGGGGCGCGCAGGGCGCGCCGCACGATGTCGACGCCCGTCTTCTGGTCGCCGCGGGCCTTCTTCTCGGCGGCATCCAGCGCGGCGCCGACGCGCAGCACGGACACGCCGCCGCCGGGGAGAATGCCCTCTTCGACCGCCGCGCGGCAGGCATGCAGCGCGTCCTCGACGCGGGCCTTCTTCTCCTTCATCTCGATCTCGGTCGCCGCCCCGACGTTGATCTGCGCCACGCCGCCGGAGAGCTTCGCCAGGCGCTCTTCCAGCTTCTCGCGATCGTAGTCGCTGGTGGTCGTTTCGATCACGATCGTGATGACGCGCTTGGCGCGGCCGAGCTGGTCGAGCTTCATCTTGTCCAGGGCGATGCCCAGGTCCTCGAACACCGCCGTCCCGCCCGTGAGCGTCGCGATGTCCTCGAGCATGGCCTTGCGCCGGTCGCCGAAGCCGGGGGCTTTCACCGCGCAGCACTGGATGATGCCGCGCAGCTTGTTCAGCACGAGCGTGGCCAGCGCCTCGCCCTCGACGTCCTCCGCGATCACCAGCAGCGGCTTGCCGGCGCGGGCGATCGACTCGAGCAGCGGCAGCATGTCCTTCACGCTGCCCAGCTTCTTCTCGTGCACGAGGACGTACGCGTTCTCGAGCACGACTTCCATCGCTTCGGGCTTGTTCACGAAGTGCGGCGAGATGTAGCCCTTGTCAAACTGCATGCCCTCGACCAGGTCGACCGTCGTCTCGATCCCCTTCCCCTCCTCGACCGTGATCACGCCGTCCTTGCCGACCTTCTCCATCGCGTCGGCGATCTTCTCGCCGATCTCGCGCTCCTGGTTGGCGGCCGACGTGCCGACCTGGGCAATCTGTTCCTTGCCCTTCACCGGCACCGCCATCTTCTTCAGCGCCTCGACCACGGCCTCGACGGCCACGTCAATCCCGCGCTTCAGCTCCATCGCGTTGGCGCCGGCGGCCAGGTTCTTCAGGCCCTCGTCGTAGATCGCTTCGGCGTAAATCGTCGCCGTCGTGGTGCCGTCGCCGGCGAGCGTGGATGTCTTGCTCGCCACTTCCTTCACCATCTGGGCGCCCATGTTCTCGTAGGCGTCCTCGAGCTCGACTTCCTTCGCCACCGTCACGCCATCCTTCGTCACGGTCGGCGCACCGAACGACTTCTCGAGCACGACGTTGCGGCCGCGCGGCCCGAGGGTCACTTTCACGGCCCTGGAAAGCTGGCGCACGCCGCGCCGGATCGCCTCGCGTGCTTCCATCTCGTACGCAATCTGCTTCGCTGCCATCGATCTCTCCTGCTGGCGAGAATCCGGGCGGCGTGGGCCGCCCGCGAACCCTGCGAAAAATCAGTGTCGTATGCTTGCTGCCGCCGGCGGCACCAGCTCCTCCCGCCGGCCACCGACCGAGCACCGGCCCGCTGATCACGTCGCATGCCAGTCGGAGCCGGCCCGGCCGTGCTATCCCAAACTCTTACTCTACATTGACTTAGGAACTCGCCCGCGACCGAGCCGCTGCCCGGGCCATCCTGGCGCCGCTGTCAAACTGGCATTGCCGGCCGGCAGCAGCGCCCGCGCCAGATGTCGTGCGAATCCCCACATGCACCCCGTGCGGCGCGCTTCCGCAGCGGGCCGCCTGCTCAATGCTGGATCAGTTCGGCCCGGATGCCCGTCAGCTCGGCGATTTTGCCGTCCACGGTCTCGAGTCCCGTGCTGAACGAGAACCGGTCCCCCGCCAGGCTCGCCGAATTGGCGACGAAGTCCACGTCGCCGAAGTCCGGCGACATGAAGCTCAGCCGCACGCTGGCCTGCCCGGCATGGGCATTCACGAACCGCACCGCATCGGCGACTGCCTGCTGCATTTGGTAGCTGTCCGCAACCAGCATGCATCACTCCAGGACGGCCAGGATGTCGCCCTCGTCCATGATCAGCATTTCCTCGCCGCCGACCTTCACCTCGGTGCCGGCGTAGCTGGTAAACAGGACCTGGTCGCCCTTCTTCAGTTGAAGTGCCTTCCGCTTACCCGTGTCCAGGAGCTTGCCGTCGCCCACGCTCAGAACGGTGCCGCGCTTGGGCTTCTCCTTCGCCGTGTCCGGCAGGACGATCCCGCCAGCCGTCGTCTCCTCGGCTTCGAGTCGCTTGATCAACACCTTGTCGCCGAGCGGACGGATACCGACGTCCTTCATGCGCCACTCCCAAAGAGCAATTGTGCCTCGAAATCACCGCCGGGTCAAACGTTATGCGCCCGGCCTGGCTTGACGTGGCCGGCGAAAAGGCAATTCCAGTGCCGCGCGCGGCCCGCGGCGGCCAGGAACGCGGCGCCCTTAACCACCCTTATAATCAGAATTTAGACGCGGTCTGCCGCCGGGACAATCTCCCGCCGCCCGCGACGATGCTGTCATGATCGCCATCGGCGCGCGGCGGGTCTGTCAAACTGGCAGCGGAGCGGCGGCTACCGTGCGGCTTCGCGTGCGGCGGCCAGCACGCGTTCGTAATTCGGGTGCTCGGTCATTTCGGCGACGTATTCGACGTAGCGAAGCTTGTCGTCGCGGCCGACGACGAAGGCGGCCCGGCATTCGAGTCGCAGGTCGGGGATGAGCGTGCCGTAAGCCCGGCCGAACGACAGATCCTTGTAATCGCTCAGGACGATCAGCTTCGCGGGATCGATGCCCTCCGCCCCGCAGAACCGCTTCTGGGCCGTGGGCAGGTCGCAACTGATCGTGAAGAACCGCACGTTCGGCAGGCCGGCCGCCTCGCGGTTGAACCGCTGAGTCTGAAGGGCGCAGACCGGCGTATCGAGCGAGGGGACCACGCTGAAGATCCGCACGTGACCGCGATGCGCGCTGAGCTTCACATCCGTCAGCAGATCTGCGCGGAGCGTGGCATCCGGCGCCGCGTCTCCCACCTTCAGCTCCGGCCCTTCCAGGTGCAGCGGCTGCCCCTTGAATTTCACGCTGTGATGCATGCTCGGTTCTCCTTTGCCAGCCCGGCGGTCCGACCCAGAACTCGGCAGGCAGTATAGGCCGGCGCGGCGTCGCTGAGAACCGGCGCGGCGGGAGGCGCACCCGGCGGCGCAGCTCCCGCCGCGAAAACGCACCGGCCGCTTGATCACGCGGGCCCGGTCAACAGATCGATGAAGGGATCGAGGTCAAACGAATCGACCGCGCCGTCGCCGTTGATGTCGGCAGTCCGGCGGCGAGCGCGCCACGTGTCAGCGCGAGCCGGGATCCCCGCCGGCGCGGTACACTCCTTGTCGCACCCGACAGGAGGCGCGCCCATGGGCAGATGGAAGCACTGGAAGTGCCTTGGCTACGCGCTCGCAATCGGCGCGGTTACCGGCTGCTCGGCCGATCGCGGCGTCGTGAGTCCAGCGGGGAAGCGCGAGGGATTCGTCCGGTCGCTGCCGGAAGCGCCCGAGACGGCGCGGTTGCTGGGCAAGGAAGACACCGTCGGAATGCGTTCCGGCCTCGTGGTATTGCAGCCCGGCACTGATTGCGGCTGGCACAGCACCGACAACTACGAGGAGTTGATCCTCTGCCTGAGTGGAAGCGGCCAGGTCGCGTGCGAGGGCGGACCGCGTCGCGAACTGGCGGCCGGGCAGTACGCGTACAACCCCCCGCACTCGCGCCACAACGTGTTCAACACGGGACAGGACGCGATGCGCTACATCTACGTCGTCGCGCCCGCCCGTGCCGGCAAACCGTGAAGACGCCGCCTGGCGGCCGAGGCGCGGCGAGACCACGAACGACACGAAGGGGCACGAAGGACTGGGAGTTCCGGGGCCTTTGATTCAGAACTGCACTTGTGCATCATGCCGCCGGCCCGTGGAGCGTCACCCGCGCGGACCGGGGCATTGTCACGCTTGTGGATATCACGGGCAACACGAGCGGCACATGTCCGGAGTGTGGCTGCCCGATCCAGCGAGTAGATTGAGCCCGCGTGACGCGCTGGGGTGTTTGACTCCGCGCTGGCCCTTATTGTGCCCGCGTCAGCAACTCGATGAACGGATCGATGTCAAAGACGTCGACGTTGCCGTCGCCGTTGATGTCGCCATTCTGGACGTCGCAGTCGGGCCAGCTCGCCGCGTAGCCCGCGGGATCCGCGAGCGCCAGGACGAACGGATCGATGTCGAACGCGTTCACCACACCGTCGCAGTTCAGGTCGCCGAGCGGGCTCGCGACCGGGTCGATTGAACGGGCGTAGCGCACTTCGCCGTACTGGCTGTAGCCGTCTCCGGCATAGTACGCCACGTGGAGGTAGCCCGACGCGTCGATTGCGACGTCATTGATCTCGCCGCAATCGCCATCACCGTCGAGCAGTTCATGGACCCAGGTGCCGTTCTCGTCGAGGTGCGCGTAGCGCAGCTGCGACTCGCCGCCGACCAGTTGCCCCTTTGTCCCGTAGATCACATGCGGATTCCCGAGACGGTCGACCGCGATGCTGCACCCTCCCGAGAACAGGCTGAACGCGGCGTGAACGGTGGTGATCTCCCATCCCTCCGGCGTGAGCCGCGCGTAGCGCAGCGCGCCGGGGATTTCGCACCGGTGCGACTGCCACGTCACGTGCAGGTCCCCGTCCGGGCCGACCGCGATGCCGCTGCCGATCACGTTGCAGGAGCCCACCGTGTCCAGGTCATAGGATTCCCAGCCGCTCCCGTTCCAGCTCGTCAGCTCCTGTCGGCCCACGCCGGTGGACACCGACTGCCAATGGCAGATTCGCGCGTTTCCGTCGGCATCGAACACCATGGAGATGTCGAACCCGGAGGAGGGTCCGGCATCGGCGGTCTCCAAGGTCCACTCGAGCTCCGTTTCCGACGCGTACCGCACGCCGAACGGACTCGCGTCATCGCAGTACGCGATATGCGCGTAGCCGTCCGCGTCAAAGCACAGCGCGGTCGGCGTGTCGTAGGTCATCAGGTCGACCGGCTCCTTGACCCAGCCGGAGATACCGCGCCGCGCGAACGTCAGCTCGACGTCTTCGACATCGGGATTGCCGAAGCCGTAGGTGACGCAGGGTACGCCCAGCGGGTCGAGCGCGATGGCCGCCCCGTGCCCGCTGTACCAGCCCTCGACCTGCTCCACGAACCAGCCGCCGAGTTGCGGCCGCGCGTAGGTCATGATTCCGCCGGGGGCCGTGCAGTCGGCAATGTGCGGCCTGCCGTCGGCGTCGACGGCGATCGACACCGTGTCACGGACCCACAGCAGTGACTCGTGAACAGGCGTGATGTCCCATTCCATGCCCGCGGCGCCGACCGCCGGCAGCAGCGCTGTCACCGCCGTCACGACCACGCGCGCGGCGCAGGGAATCCGTTCCGGAAACTGTGTGTTCATCTGTGCTCACCCTTTCCGGCTCCGGCGCCCGGGGGCGCGGCCGGCACACGCGGCCCGACAGGCAGCGGAGCAGACGCGAAGCGCGGACCACGGCGGACGTCGGGCACCGAAGCGATGCGATGGCCGTGCTGAGTGCGGCGGCACCGCGACATGAATGCGCCGCGTACGACCGGCTCCGGCAGTGGTCCTGTCGATACGAGAGGACGCAGCCGGCTCTGCCCGGCTCCGTCCAGCGCCGTTCTGCGATGGGCTGTTTCTCCTCAGCGAAGCCGAGTGTGCGTCCCGCGCGCGGAGTCCGCCTCAGCCCGCGTGCGCGCCACGGAACTCAGGACACGCCGCGATGCCCTGCCCTGGATGTGGAGATCGCTGCGGCGATCCATCCCAGCGCGATCCCCGATCGATGTTCCCACTCGACTGTACGAACCGCCGGATGTCCGGTCAAGAGAATGAGGTTGTCCGGACGGCTGCGCGCCTGCCTGCCGCATTCGATCCGGGCTTCCGCGGTCCGCCGCTGAAACGCGAGCCGCGGGCTCCGGCACCGAAAACGGCGCGGGGCGCTGCTCGTCCGGTTCGTCGACGCCACCACCCCCCTGTCGGCAATCCGGCGCGAGGCGCGCCACGCATCGGCGCGAGCCGGGATCCCGCCGGCGCGGTACACTCGTATTCGCGTCCGACAGGAGGCGCGCCCATGGGCAGACGGAAGTGCTTGAAGTGCTGTGGTTACGCGCTCGCCACCGGCGCCGTAACCGGCTGCGCGGCCGCTCAAGCGCTTGCGGTCAAACGGGAGGCCGAGTGACGGCTCCACCGCGTCCCCGTCGTTTTCGTCCTGGCTGCGTTCCCGATTCGACAGCCGGCGGCAAAGAGTGAACGTGAAGTACAACCGCTACTTACTTCTGCCAGGGCTCATCCTCGCACTCGGCATCAGCTGTGTCATCGTCGCTGTGATTCGTGAGGTTCAGGGTATCTCAGGCTCGGTGGTCGATGCGAAATCCAATGTTCCTATATCGATGGCGCAGGTATACCTGCACACCTCCCGAGGGATCCCGTTGGCTCTCGATCGCAATCAGTACTATACGCCGACGACAACAGATCGTGCTGGACACTTCTGCTTCCCAGCGCCGAAGGGTCGGTATGAGGGCATCTATGGAATAGGCGACGGATATTACCCGGGGTTCGCGAATGAAAAGCGCCGTATCGCGCTTACGGCAGTGCCAGCCGGGCCGCTACTTCCAATTCGGGAGGGTATGGTTCGCATCGACGCTGACGGATCTGTGTGGGGCTTCTGTTTTGCGACGGGGTCGCTCGTACCCGCCGCGGAGGCGGATGTAATCCCAAGTGTGCCGGCAGAACGAGCTGAACGGATTTCGGCTCTTCAGGCTGTGGAAGCTGGAGGACTCAGCCCGATCCTGCATGATGAAGGGGAGGGTGGAGTATTCGCACGTGACTGTGCTTTCTTGAGCGCCTGCATCGCTCCCGCCGCAGGGTACGAAAAGAGCGTAGAGGGTACAGAGTATGCGTACTTGATGTGCTATGTGCGGTGTGCGGATGGACGGCATTTTGCCAAGCTCGACGTCTACACGTCGAGTTATTCCGACCATCGCGAGATGCTATTCATCTATGTCTACCAACCCGAAGAATCCCGGGTGCTTCCTGCCGAATTTGGAGCGGCGCAGTTCAAATCGTGGTTTGCTCTCTACAACGAGGAGGCACCCCGGGTCACCACCGACACTGATGTGCCGTGACCGGGAACAACCTCGGTGCACATACCTGCGACCTCCATTTTGACCGTAACTACGTGCCCGGGCTGGCTGAGCCCCGTACTCATATCGGGTTCCCGACGAGGCCTGTGTCTGTCTGCCGCAGATCGCTTTTATTGTGCCCGCGTCAACAGCTCAATGAACGGATCGATGTCAAAGACGTCCACGTCGCCGTTGCCGTCGATGTCCGCGTGGGCCAGTTCGCACTGCGGCCAGGCCGCCGCGTAGCCGGTCGGATCGACAATCGCCAGCACGAAGGGATCGATGTCGAACACGTTCACCACGCCGTCGCAGTTCATGTCGCCCAGCCGGCTGCCGACCGGCGTCAGCGCCCGGGCATAGCGCACCTCGCCGGTCTGCGTGAAGCCATCGCCCGCGAAATACGCCACGTGCAGGTAGCCCAGCCGGTCCAAGGCGACCGCGTTGATCTCGCCGCAATCACCGGCGCCGTCGATCAATTCGTGCACCCAGGCCCCCGCCTCGTCCTGGTATGCGTAGCGCAGCTGCGAACCGCCGCCCGCGATCTGACCGACCGTCCCGTAGATCACGTGCGGGCCGCCCGCCTGGTCGACGGCGATGCTGCAACCCGCGGAGTACTCGCTGAAACCCGCGTGGATGGTGCTCACGTCCCATCCCGCCGCCGTCTGCCGGGCATAACGCAGCGCACCAGGCACGCCGCACAGATGCGACTGCCAGGTCACGTGCAGCGCGCCGTCCGGGCCCAGCGCGATCCCGCTCCCCAGCACGTTGCAGTTGCCCACCGCGTCCAGGGTCTCGGATTCCCACGTGCTGCCGTTCCAGCTTGTCAGCAACTCGTGCGCCGATCCGCCCGTGATGCCCTCCCAGTGGCAGATGCGCGGCTGGCCCTCAGCATCGAGCAGCATGGAGATGTCAAATCCGGAACTCGGACCCGGCTCGGCTGTCATCGGCGACCACCCGGAAGCAACCTTTAGCGCGTACCGCAGCCCGTACGGGCTCGTGTCGTCGCAGTACGCGACGTGCAGGGCGCCGTCCGCGCCGATGTTCAGCGCCGTCGGCGTGTCGTGGGCCATCAGGTCCACCGGCTCGGTCAACCAGCCGGCGGCCTTCCGCACGGCGAACGTCAGCACCACGTCCTCGATGCTCGGATTGCCCCTGCCATAGGTGACGCAGGGCTCGCCCAACTCATTGAGCGCGATCGCGGCCCCCGCCCCGCTGTACCACTCGTCCACGGCTTCGACCAGCCAACCGTCCGCCTGGCGCCGGGCGTAGACGATCACGCCGGCCGGATCAGTCGAGTCCGCGATGTGGGGCACCTGCTCCCCGTCGACGGCAATCGACACCTTGTCACGAATCCAGAGCACGGCTTCGTGGACCGGCTCGATTTCCCACTCCATGCCCGCCGCGCCCGCCGCGCCCAGCAGCGCGGCGACTCCCGTCAGCGCGCGTGCCGCGACCGCGCTGCCGGCGGTCCGCCCGAGAAGCTGCCCGTTCATGAGTACTGCCCTTTCCGGTTTGAAGCAGACAAGCCTTGGGCACGCCGCACTGCCCAGAATTGGAAATCGCTGCGGCGCTCCACGTCCCAGCGCGAATCCCCTGATTCTAGCGTGGGAGGGGGACGGTCAAGACAACTTTGGTCTGACAAACGCGTTCCGGGAGCGCGCCCGGCACCGCGCCACGAGCTAATCCTGCTGCGGCCGACCGAACTGAAGCTCCATCAACCGTCTATCCGGCGGGCGACAGAGAATGTAGACATGGTCGCCGGGCCTGAGCACG
>CAZVRR010000162.1:0-9176 GCA_964629745.1 uncultured Planctomycetales bacterium
CTACGACTGGCCGGGCAACGTGCGCGAGCTGGCCGCGGTGATCGACCGCGCCGCGCTGCTGGGGAACGGACGGTGCCTCGAGATCGCAACCGCGCTGGGGGCCGTGCCGTCGCCGCGGGAGGCGCCCGCACAGCGCGGGCCGGAGGCTGGCGGAGCCGTGCGCGACGGCGGTGACGTCGCGCCGCCGGAGGCCGCGATAGCTCCGCCTTCGCTGGATGCGGCGATGCGCGCGCACATCGAGGCGGCGCTGCGCTCTGCACACGGCCGCGTGGAAGGTCCGTTTGGTGCGGCGGCCCGGTTGAAGATCAATCCCCAAACGCTCCGTTCGCGCATGCGCAAGCTGGGAATTAACTGGCGCGAATTCCGGCACTGATTTCATTGCAGCGCCGGGCACCGATCGAGATAATGACAGTATCTCCCCTTCCGGCTCGAACTCCCGTGCCCGCGCGAGGCGAGTGAGTGGCCCGGCCTGCGGCCCCGGTGTTCGGGTGCGAGGGTGTACGCGTGCGAAGGATCCTGCTGTGCTGTGCCGCGTGGGCGGTGGTTGCACCCCTGGCGGGTGCGCCGGCCGAAACGCGGCACGTGCCGGAAGAGTATGCCACGATCCAGGCTGCGATCGATGCGGCGCTGCCCGGCGACGAAGTCGTCCTGGCAGACGGCCGCTACACGGGGTCCGGTAACCGCGATCTGGACCTGGCCGGCCGGGCCATCACGGTGCGCTCCGCGTGCGGCGATCCGGCGGCCTGCATCATCGATTGCGAGCACAACGGGCGGGGCTTCTTCTTCCACAGCGGCGAGACCGGGGCCTCGATCATCCGGGATCTTGCGATCTGCAACGGATATGCGGACGCGGGCTCGGGAGTCTGTTGTGAGCAGTCCAGCCCGACGCTGGTGAACTGCCTGATCACCGGCAACCACTGCACCTACGCGGGCGGCGGACTCTACTGTTTCGAGGCTAACCCGACGGTATTCGCTTGTACCATCCAGAACAACACGAGCGAGTACAAGGGCGGTGGCGTGTGCGGCTTTTCCTGCTCGGCCGTGCTCGCAGCTTGCACCATCGCCGGCAACAGCGCATTCTTCGGCGGCGGTGTGTTCTGTGATTACGCGGACCTGGCGCTGGCGGACTGCGTGATCGCCGGGAACGCGGCGGAAGCGAACGCCGGGGGAATCGGCTGCTTCGACTACTGCGCCGCGACGCTGACACGCTGCACCGTTACGGAGAACGTGGCAGCCAAAGGCGGCGGCGTGTACTGCGCGGAGTACTCGCATCCGGCCCTGTACGGCTGCATCATCACGGCGAACGCGACTCACACGTACAGCGGCGCGGGCGTGCGGTGCGAGACGGCGTCGAACGCCGCGGTCTTCAATTGCCTCATTGCGGGGAATGTGGCCGTCGAGGATGGCGGCGGCGTTTCGTGCTACAACTCCTGTCCGACGCTCGTCAATTGCGCAATCCGGGCTAACAGCGGCGTGCAGGGGGGCGGCGTCCACTGCGACTACTACTCCAGCCCGGAACTGGCGAATTGCACGGTCGCGGGCAACACGGCGGAGACGGGCGGCGGCCTGGCCGCGCGGAACGGCTCGACGCCGGTGCTGACCAGTTGTCTCTTGTGGGGCGATGCGCCGCAGGAGATCCACCTCGATTCCGCCGAGGCGACGCTGAGCTGGTGCGATGTCCAGGGCGGCTGGGCGGGCGAAGGCAACCTCGACGCCGATCCCCTGTTCGTGGATGCATCGGCCGGCGATCTGCGCCTGGCCGGCGGTTCGCCGTGTATCGACGCCGGAGACCCGGCCTGCGCGCCCGCCCCAGGCGCGGTGGACCTGGATGCACGCCTGCGGCTGTGGGATGGCGACGAAGACGGCAGCGCCGTCGTGGACGTGGGTGCGTACGAATACGGCGCGCATGCGTACGGCGATCTGAACTGCGACGGTGCGCGGGATGTATTCGACATCGACCCATTCGTCACGGCCCTGACGGATCCCGCGGCGTACGAAATCCTGCATCCCGACTGCGCGCTCCTGCTGGCCGACCTGAACGCCGATGGCGCAGTGGATGGGTTTGACATTGAGCCGTTCGTGGCGGCGCTGGTGCGGTGAAGATGCGGGGACGAAGGGACGCAGGGACGCAGGGACAACGGGACGTAGGGACAAAGGGACGTAGGCGCGAGCTGGTTGGCTACCAGGCGCACTCCGGGTTAGTAAATCCCGCTCACCGGGCCGGCTGGTGCGGCGGCGGGGTGGACGTCCTCCAGGCCGGCGCCGAAGCCGGCGGGACCGTCCGCCGGCGGCGGCAGGGCGCGAGCGGCGTCGCGCTCGCGCAGGTTCGCGATCAGCACGGTCGCATCGAGCCGCGACATATGCACGCGGCCGTCATCGGCGACCTGCACGAGGTGCCGCGGGCCGCCGGGGTAGTACCGCAGCGGACGGTCAGGCGGTCCGCCGAACTCCATGCAGACGCCGAACAGACTGTTGCCATAGCCCGCCAGGTGTACCGCGTTGGGGAACCAGTCGTTCTGGGCGGCGCGCAGCAACTGCGGCTCGACACGCATCCCGCCGTAATGCACCCCGCGGATCCGCTCGCACTGCGGCCGGGTCATGCGCTGGGCAAGCTGCTCCAGTACCACCGGCGTCGTGAAGAGCACCGTGACCGGCTCGCGCGCCAGCACGTGCAACGCCTGTTCGAGCAGGTGGTCCAGGTAGCGCACGCGGCCCAGGCTTTCCGGCGGCAGCTTGCGGTACCAGCGCGGATCGAAGTCGACGCTGAAGGGTTGCGGGCTGTCCAGGGCCGCCGCACACGCCGCCGCCGCCTGGCCGATCACGTGCGGACCGCTGGGTCCCACCCAGAGCCAGAGTGCCGCGCGCGGGAACCGTGCAAAGTCGGCGACACGGACGAACGGTTCGACAAACGCGGCTCGGAACTCACTGGGCGAGAACACCGTGCGTTTGGGAGGTGCGGTGGTGCCGCCCGTTTCGGTCACGATTGCGCCCGCCAGCATGGCCCGTTGACTGTGCGGCACAAAATCAAGGATCGGCCGCTCGCAGAGTGCCGCTTCATCCATCAGACCCAGGCGTGGCAAGTCGGCCACGCCGCGAATCTCCGCCAAGGCGTCGCAGCCGAGCCGGCGCTGCTGTTCGAGCCAGTACGGCGCGCCGGTGTGCGGGTCAAAGTGGATGCGCACCACGCGACGGACGTGTTCGTCCGCGTCTAGTGGGCCAGCCATTGCGTGATCTCCTCGACGATGCGTGATTCCTGGCCCCTGTAGAAGTGTTCCGCCGCGGGCAGGACCACCAGCCTCACCGGCGGCTGCCCGGCGGCACACCACTCCCGAGTCGCAGCCAGCGGGGTTGCGAAATCGTTGTCCGCCGCGATGACCAGCTTGGGGACGGGGCTGGCGGCCAGCGCTGTGTAGTCGTGCTGGACAAGTGTGGCGCCGATCAGGACGACGCCCCGCACGCGCGGCGTGAGCAGCGCCGCCAGCAGCGATGCGCCGAAGGAATAACCCACCAGCGTGAGTCGTCCGCAGACCACGGACGCCAGCCAGTCGGCCGCCGCACGGGCGTCATCCGCATGCAGCGGATCGTCCGGGGCGCGGCCCGTACGCCAGAAGCGCTCCATGACGTCGGCCGAGCCGCCGGAGCGGAAGAACTGGAAGCGCAGCGTGGTCGATCCGCGTTCAGCCAGGCCGCGCCCGACGCCGCGAACGACGTTGTTTTCCAGGCGACCGCCCATCAGCGGATGCGGCCCCACGACGAGCGTGCCCTCGGCCGGCCGGCCAACAAGGGGATACGCCAGCACGCCCGGCAGGCTTCCGGCGGCGCTCGGAATCTGCACGGCTTCCTCGAGAATATCGAGTGGCGCCTCGCTCACAATGTGCTCGACGGGCGGGCTCGCGCCGCGCGGGAAACCGGCAGATCGGGGCGACGGTACGGGTGCTCGCGCACGAACTCCTGCAACACCATCGCAAACTTCAGCGCGCGTTCGATGTCTCCCGCGACCTCGGCCTGACCCGACAGGAACAGCTCGGCGGCGGAGATCTCGCCGGCGGCGGCCGCCCAGAAACGCGATTCGCTGGTGCGGTACGTGACCTCCGCGGACCGGTCGCGGGCCGCGGCAGCCTCTTCCAGCCGGCCGCCGCGAAAATGGCACCACCACCAGCGCTCCGGCCGCGTGCCCAGTTCGAACCGGACCGTCAGATCGAGCTGCCGCAGCTGCCCGAGCGGGGTGCCGGCCAGGCGCGGCGGCAGGAATTCGCGGAAGTATGTGCCCAACGCGTCGACGTCCGCCGAAAGCTGCCGCTCAAAACCGGCGGCCCGCCAGCCGCCGGTCTCCGCCGCATCGATCAGCATGCGCAGCCGCTCATCGGTCCAGGGCGCCGGCGGTTGTTTCACGAAGCGCGCGACCTGCACGCGGGAGAAGTGCGGCGCGTCGAACAGGTACTCGCGCAGCGGGGCCGTCATTTCGTCGAAGATCTTCTGGAACGTGGCGGTCGTGGCGTCCCGTGTCGGATCCGCCGTTGGCGCATGCTCGTCAAACCGTCCCCCGCCGATGTCGTAGTAGCGCTCGAGCGCATCCTTGATCCGGGCGTTGGTCGGCGGATCGGGATGGGTGAGATGGTAGACGCCGCCACGCGCCGCCCGGGTGGCGAACAACTCGCCGAACGCGCGCGCCAGGTCGTCGATGCAGACCAGGTTGGGCCGCTTGTCGGGCGCGGCGGGAATCCGCAGCGGCAGGGCGTGGCGGTCGACGTCGCGGTGTTGTGCCGCGGCGCGGGCCAGCAGCGAGGTCGCGCGGAACATGTAATAGATGCCCGCGAAGTGCGTGGTCCAGCCCGACGCGCTGTGGCCGACCACGATCGACGGCCGATACACGTTCAGCGTCGCGCCGGCCGCGCCGGCCTTGGCGGCGGCGAGCTGCTCAGCCTGCCACTTGCTGCGTTCGTAGTCGTTGTGAAACTGCGGCGCGGCGGAAGCGTGGGTCTCGAGCGCATCGCGCGCGGCGCCGGCCACGTAGGCCGTGCTGATGTAGTGCCAGTCGTGGCAATCCAGCGTTGCGGCGAGGTCCAGCACGTGGCGCGTACCGGTGACGTTGGTCAGTGCCGGTTCGCCCGCGCTGTTGGTTGTGAAGCGCGTCTCGCCCGCGGCGTGCACGAGCGCTGTCACGTGCCCGCGCAGGGCGGAGCACAGCTCCCCGCCCACGCCACAGCCCGGGATGTGCAAGTCTGCGCGGACGGCCGCGAGCCGGCCCGATTCCAGGAGGCTCTCGCCACCGCGCGTCCAGCCATGCAGGGCGTCCACGACGCGTCGCCGCGCCTCGGCCGGCGTGGCCGCGCGCACCAGGCACAACACGTGGTAGCCGCGCAACAGGAGCTCGTGGACCAGCGCCGCGCCGACAAAGCCGGGCGCCCCCGTCACGAGCACCCAATCATCCGCGCGGTCGCCGGACATTCTCAGTTCTTGCCTCGGCCCGTAGGATAGTCAGCAGTGTACGGGTTGTTGTCTTGATCAGCTGGTTGACCTGGATGGTGCTGGGCGCCTACGCCGCCGTCGTGGCGGGTTGGTGGGCGCGCCACGTGCTCCTGTCGCTCACGCGGCGGCTTGATCTGTGTGTCGATCCGCTGGATCCGCGGGCATGGCAGCCGCTGGTCTCCGCCATCATTCCGGCGCGCAACGAACGCGATCGTATCGCTGCGTGCGTCCGCACGCTGCTGGCGCAGGGGCCGGTGGTGCGCGAGGTCATCGTCATTGACGACCGCTCGGACGACGGGACGGCGGAGCACGTGCACGCCGTCGCGGCCGGCGACGAGCGTGTGCGTGTACTGCGCATCGATGCGCTGCCGGAGGGGTGGGCCGGCAAGGCGCACGCCTGCCAGTGCGGCGGCGCACTGGCGCGGGGCGACTGGCTGCTGTTTGCCGACGCGGACTGTCACTTCGGCCCGGGCGGCGTCGCGGGTGCCGTCCACTACGCGCAGCACCACAGCGTCGACCTGCTTTCGTTGTGGCTGGCGGCGGACAATCGCAGCTTCTGGGAACGCATGCTGATTCCGTTGTGCGGAGCGTTGATCCTCTACTGGTTCCCGCCGTTCCGGGCGAATCGACCCGGGACCGGCATCGCCTATGCCAACGGGCAGTTCATCCTCGTGCGCCGCGCGGCCTACCAGCAGATTGGCGGCCACGCCAGCGCGCGGGCCACGGTCATCGAGGACATCCCGCTCGCGCAGTACGCGAAGCGCAGCGGCCTGCGACTGCGCACGGCGCTGGGACCAGAAGTCGCGGCCGTGCGGATGTACACGAATTTTCACGAAATCTTCGAGGGCTGGACGCGGATCTTCATCGGCGCTTTGCAGCGGCCGTGGAAGCTGCTGGTGACCGTCGGATCGCTGCTGGGCGGCTCGCTCCTGCCGGCGCTCGGTGCGCCGGTGGCCGTGGCATGCGTGCTTGCGTCCGGGTGGCCCGCCGAACCGGCGGCCCGTTTCGCCTTGATCCTGGTGTGGCTGCATGCGATCGCCGTGTTCTCTGTCAGCTTCCGGGCATGGGGATTGTGTCATTGTGCCCGACGTCACCTGCTGCTGTATCCCGTGTCGGTCCTGATCGTCGTGGCCATCGTGCTGCGGGCCTGGTGGTGGATGATCACGCGGCGTTCCATTCTCTGGCGCGGGGCCCTGACCGGCTTCCGTACGTCCGCCGCAGATGCGGCCATACGCTGAACCTCGCTCAGAACGCGCTGGGCAGGCGCAGGTTTCTCTCCAGCAGCCGCGGATCATCGTAATCGTACGCGTCCATGCGGATCTTCATGGTTCCCAGTTGCCGGGGTTGCCCGGCGCTGAGCATGCCGGTCGGGGCCAGCAGCCAGCCTTCCGCACGTCCCGCGTGGTGTACGAGTCCGTCGCTGCCGAACATGCTGGCCACGCCGTCGCCCAGTGGCAGCCGCGTCAGCGCGTCGTACGGTTCGAGAGAATAGGTGCACGTGCGGTCGAGCGTTCCGGGCAGCGCTTCGTCCTGCTGCGGGCGAATCGTCATCACCAGGTGATAGCCGGCACTGATGAAGACGGTGGGCCGGCGGGGATGCGTGCCGTCGTCTCGCACCAGCGCGGGGAAGAACAGTTCGCGCGATACATCGCTGCGCTGCACTGCATACGCGTGCTGCTCCTGCGGCGCGCCGTACTGCGCCCGTGCGGCGGCCTCGACGTACTCCGCGACCCACAGCGTGTGATAGCAGCCGCAGCTACGGACGAACTCGTACACCGCAGGCCGCCGGTGGCGATCGAGCGTGATCCGCACGACGACCCCGTCGATATCGCCGGCCGATGCATCGCCGGGCGACATCGCCGGTCGGTGGGGGTACCAGGCCACGTAGACGAACTGGTCGTATGCCTGGTTTCCGACCTTGGCCTGCTGGTGGGCCCAGTAGACGACCGGGGTCGCGACGTCGATCTGCACTCCGACGTCGGCGGGACTCCCGGTCAAGACCACGCGCCCGAACGCGTCGTCCGCCGCGGGGTAATCCGCCGCCGGCTCCACCTGCTGCACAAATTCGGGTGCGTACCACTGCGCCAAGGTCGCCGGCGCTGCGCCCGCGAGTTCGCTTAGATCGGGCGGCGCCGCACTCCGTGCCGGCTCGTATACGACGACGTGCGCGAAGTCCGCTGTCACGACCCGCGCGCCGGCCTCCGCATCGGCGATCTCGGCACCCACCGTCGCGGGAAGAAACAGCGGCGCCGTCAGGAGGGCTCGGGCGACCTTCCCACGATCGCCGGGCGGCAGCTCCACGCCGCGACGAATCGTGCGGAGGAATCGCTGTGCTGTGGCAACGTCGCCGGCGGCGGCCAGTACCTGGAGGTCCGAATCAATCCGGCGCTGCGACTCCGCCGCGAACCGGGTCTTCAAGGCCGTGCGCCGTGCATCGGCATCGGCCGGGACGGATGGCAGGCCGTAACGCCGTGCCAGCCCGGCAAGCGCCGCGGGCGACATCCGGTCCAGTTCCGCGGCGCTGGCCGTCACCGCGAGCGCGTGGGCAGATTCCAGCACCCGCGTGCCGCCCGCCTGCATGCCGGCCAGGTCTGACAGGGCCAGGACGTCGTCGAGGTCCGAGAGCAGCGCGTGGTCAAAGCGCAGGTGCCCGCGCCCGGATACCGTGAGACTGTCGGCGCTGCGCACGCCGTCGCGGTCGGCCGCATAGCGCACTCCTTCGACAATCCCGTGCGGGGCGCAGCCGGCTGCGGAACTGAGCAGCGCCAGCGCTGCACCGCACAGCACGGCACGCGTCATTTGACCTCCTGCACTTCGCCCGCGACGCGTGCTGCGACCGCGCCGCGCAGGTTGCCCCCGCCGTACATGCGGTCCAGCGCCTGCCAGAAGCGCGCCAGCCAGCGCTGCGAGGCGGCGTGGTTGCCGAGTTCGAGCTCCTCGTTGAGGAACTTGCCCCAGGCGGCGTGCTTCCAGGCGATGAACTTCGTGACGGCCTTGTCGCCTTCCACGCCCGGCTGCGGCTTGGCCTGGTTCAGCGGCGAGTAGAGTGCGCGGAGCTGTGCGTTCACGCCGGGGCCCGCGCTGATGCAGTGGGAGTAGACGTTGATGTTCTCGTGCCGATCCCACAGGCACACCATCCCGACGACCGTGCCATCGTCGAGCTCCCGCGCGCTCGTGGGAAACACGAGTCGCACGAGCCGCTCGTTCAGGTGCTTCAGCAGTCCGGGCTGCGTCGCTGTCTCGATTCCGCCGCGCCGCAGGTAGGCGGCCTCGACGCGAAAACACTCGCTGGCGGTGGTTTGTTCGATGATCTCACTGTCCGTCATGCAGTTGACTCCTTCATTCCTGCGGCGGCGCCTGGGAGTAGACATCGAGGCTCTGGAGATACGTCACGACCAGCCAGATCTGTTCACGGGCCAGGCGGTCGCCGAAAGCAGGCATGGCGCGGCTGGGGCCGTCCGGGTACGTCACCCTCGCGCCGTAGCCGTCCGCGATCTTGGAAAACCAGGTGCGCGGCGCGCCGCCGTGCAGCGTGACGGCGAAGCGTTTGCCGAACGCGTGGAAGTCGCGGGTCGGATGGGTCGCGAGCATGTCCGGCCCGGCGCCGCGCGCGTCGGCCCCGTGACAGCGGGCGCAGTTCTCGCGAAAGATCACCGCGCCGCGGCTGACGGCCTGCGGCTCGGACCGCGCATGGAACGGATTGCGCG
>CAZVRR010000163.1:0-2565 GCA_964629745.1 uncultured Planctomycetales bacterium
TCGCGTTCGGGGCGGCGCATGTGTTCTATCCGGAAGCCACCGAGCAGCGCTGTACCGCCGCCCTGCTGCTGGAAATCGATCCCGTCGGGCTTGTGCGTGGGCGGCGCGGTCCGGCGGGCGAGGCGTTCGCGCTGGCGCAATACGTCAACGACCGGCCGTACGTCGCGTCGTCATTCCTGAGCGTCGCGATCGCACAGGTTCTGGGGACGGCGCTGGGCGGGCGGTGTGCGGCACGGCCCGAGCTGCCGGAGAAGATCCTGCCGCTTGAGGCACGCCTAGCAGTTCTGCCGTGTCGCGGGGGCGAGGCGTTTCTCCGCCGGCTGTTCGAGCCACTGGGATACGAGGTGACCGCGACTCCCCACGCGCTCGACGCGAAGTTCACGGACTGGGGCGACAGCAGCTACTTCACCGTGACGCTCCGCGGTCGCCAGCGGCTCTGCGACCTGCTTTCGCATTTGTACCTGCTGATTCCCGTGCTCGACAACGACAAGCACTACTGGGTCGGGCAGGAAGAGCTGGAAAAGCTGCTCCGGCACGGCGAAGGCTGGCTGGCCGGACACCCCGAGCGGGAGGCGATTGCGCTGCGCTACCTGAAGCACCAGCGCGGACTGGCCCGTGCGGCGCTGGCCCGCCTGGCGGACGAAGATCAACCGGACCCGGATGCCGATCTGGAAGCGCGGGCGGAGGAGGAAGCTGCGCTGGAGGCGAGCGTCGTGTCGCGACGCGACGAAGTGATCGAGGGATCGAGGGATCAAGGGATCGAGGGGGAGGAGCGAAGCGACAGAGGGATCGAGGGATCGAGGGATCAAGGGATCAAGGGCGTAGAGAAGGGACTGGGGGAAGCCATGACGGAGGGGGCCGCGGGGACGCTGGCCGGCGCCCTTCTCACTTTTCCACGTTCTCAAGTTCCCACTGGCGCCCCTGACGAGCGCGGGCCGACCCTGAATTCGCAACGGCTCGGCACGGTGCTCGCCGTCCTGAAAGCGAGCGGTGCGCGGTCGGTACTCGACCTGGGCTGTGGGGATGGAAAGCTCCTGCGTGTGCTCCTCGATGACCGCACCGGGCAGGCGCCTGCTGTGCCGACGTTCGAGCGCATCGTTGGAGTCGACGTTGCGCACCGTGCGCTGGAGATCGCGTCTGACAAGCTGCGGCTGGAGCGTATGCCGGCAGCCAAGCGCCGGCGGCTGGAGCTGCTGCACGGCTCGCTCACGTACCGGGACAGCCGGCTGGCGGGCTTTGATGCCGCAGCGGTGGTCGAAGTGGTGGAACATCTGGATCCGCCGCGCCTGGCGGCGTTTGAGCGGGTACTGTTCGAGTTTGCCCGGCCGCGGACGATCGTGCTGACGACGCCGAACCGGGAGTACAACGTGAAGTTCCCGACGCTGCCGGCGGGCCGGCTGCGACATCGCGATCACCGGTTTGAATGGACGCGGGCGGAGTTCCGGGCGTGGGCGCAGCGCGTGGCGGAGCGGTTCGGGTACGGCGTGCGGTTTCTGCCGGTGGGGCCGGAGAATGTCGTGGTTGGGGCGCCGACGCAGATGGGGGTTTTCAGCTGTGCTTGAGCGCTTGACAGACATTCTAAAGCGCATCGTCGGTCAGCCAGGCGGTGAAACTCTGCCGTTTTGGAACGCGAACGAAACGAGTTCACCGTTTGCGGTCCCCAGCGCACTGGCTTGGCTGGTTAAGGCCCGGGGAGATGATTTTGACCAGGTCGCGAGTTTGCTCGCCGGCCTAATGCGAAAGACCCGGCCATCGGAATGGACGGGACTATACGCCGAGTTTCGATACCCATGGATAAGGACCAGTGAACTCGGACGCGTGCGACGACTTTGCCCGGAGGACGCGGTTGAACTGTTCGGTGTTGCGACGCTGAGTGGGGACGGGTACACGCGCGAAGCGGCTCTGCGTGAACTGGGCGCACTCCGTCACCCACGGGCCGTCCCATACACACTGTTGCGACTTGGCGACTGGGTGCCACAGGTCCGAAGCACGGCCGTCACAACTCTGCGCTCCCTGATGCAGGTTGGAATTGCAGAGCAGTTGCTGGAACATCACTATCTGATCACGCGCCTGCGGCGTGTAGAGCGCCTCGACTTGACCACGGTTGTTGATGAGATTGCCGAATATCTCCAGAAGACCGACTCACGGGCGGCCGTGGAGCAAGCCCTGCTTTCCAAGCGCGAGCCGCAGCGTTTGTTCGCCTACCAGCTGGTCGGCAGGCAATGGGACGAGGGACTGGTCGCCAAGGCGCTTGCGGACCCCGCCCCCTCCATTCGTCTGTGGCTCGCACGTAACTTTCTTGCATGTGCTCCTCCAAGTGCTGCAGCGCTATTGCCGCGACTGCTGCGGGACAAGTCGAGTCGCGTGAGCACGACGATTATCAACGCCTTGACACCGGCCCAGGTCGTCGCCAACCGGCACCATCTCCTTGATGTCGCATTCTCGGATGCCGGAGCAGCGCGGGAAGCGGCCCGCCACGTCCTTCAGAAGACGAGCCAAGCGGACCTTGTCCGTGAGGCACGGCGGCGACTTGCCGAATCGGATTCGGCCTCGATCTCACCGGGC
>CAZVRR010000163.1:2575-9160 GCA_964629745.1 uncultured Planctomycetales bacterium
GGTAGCGGGCCTCGGTGAGGTTGGAGATGAAGCGGATTGTGCTGCAGTGCTGCCCTTGTTGGGATCGCGACGTTCGCGCATCCGCGAAGCCGCCGTTAAGGCGCTTGGGCGTCTCGGCAGAGAGTCAGTGATTGACAGAGTTATTGGGTTGCTCGACGACCCGAACGGAAACGTGCGGCGAGCCGTAACTTGGGTGCTGATGAGATCCGCATGGCAAAGTTGGGTACCAGCCGTGCGCTGCGTCCTCCTCCAAGGCTCGGAGGGTGGCCAGGCGCAAGCACTGCAGATCTTAGCCCAGCAGAGCGGATGGAATTCCGTGCCGGACCTGTTGCGTGGTCTCCTATCAAACCGCGTGAAGATCCGGGAACGTGCTTGGCAAAATATCACCAGCTGGCAGCGCGTATACGGGATTCAGGGCTGGATTCGGCCCTCACCCGAGACGCTGGGCGAGATTGCGCAGTTGTGGGCACAGGTGCTAAAGGTCCGACTTGAGGCGCCCAAGTGGGTCGAGGCTACCTGGAGCGAATTCCGCCGGTTGGTGGCGAGCGAACTAGGGGTCTCGAGAAGCCCTGGATAGGCTCATGCTGATCACAATTCCCGAGCTTTCGCTTGTCGCCCTCGTCGGCCCCTCCGGCTCGGGCAAGTCGACCTTTGCGCGCCGGCACTTCCGGCCAACCGAGGTGCTCTCGTCGGATGCTTGCCGCGGGCTCGTCGCGGACGACGAAAACGCCCAGGAGGCCACGGGCGACGCGTTTGCCGTGCTGCACTTCATCGCCGAAAAGCGGCTCGCCGCAGGACGGTTGACCGTGGTGGACGCGACGAACGTCCGGCCGGAGGATCGCAAGCCGCTGATCAGCCTGGCACGCCAATACCACGTCATCCCCGTCGCGATCGTGTTCGACCTCGGCGCCCGCATCTGCAGCCAGCGGAACAAGTCGCGGCCGGACCGCAATTTCCACGGCGGCGTCATTCGCAACCAGCAGGCCGCGATGCGGCGGGCGCTGCGGTTCCTCAAGAAGGAGGGCTTCCGCCACGTCTACACGATGCGGTCGCCGGAGGAAGTCGAAGCCGCGGTGATCGAACGCACGCCGCTGTGGAACGATCGCCGCGGCGAGCACGGGCCCTTCGACATCGTCGGCGACGTACACGGCTGCTTCGACGAGCTGGTCGCGCTGGTGGAAAGGCTCGGGTACGCGGTGGCGGAGCAGGACGGGGATCGAGGGACGGGCGAGCCAAGGGATCAAGGGATCGAGGGGTCAAGGGATCGAGGGGAAGAGGGGGCGGCGCAGCCACGGTGGGATCCGGGGCGGCGGTTCGGGTATCGCGTGACGCATCCGGCGGGGCGAAAACTCGTCTTCGTCGGCGACCTCGTGGACCGCGGGCCGAAAATTCCGCAGGTTCTGCGGCTGGTCATGAGCGCGGTCGCGGACGGCGCGGCGCTGTGCGTACCTGGCAACCACGACATGAAGCTCATGCGCAAGCTCCGGGGCAAAGACGTGCAGCTCACGCACGGACTGGCCGAGAGCGTTGCGCAGCTCGCCGACGAGCCGGCGGAATTCCGCGCTGACGTAATCGAGTTTCTCGACTCGCTCGTCAGCCACTACGTGCTCGACGACGGCAAGCTGGTCGTCGCCCACGCCGGAATAAAGGCGGAAATGCAGGGCCGCGGCTCGGGCGCCGTGCGCGACTTCGCACTCTACGGCGAGACCACCGGCGAAACCGACGAGTTCGGCCTGCCGGTGCGACTGGACTGGGCAGCGGAGTATCGCGGCCGGGCCATGGTCGTTTACGGCCACACGCCGGTGCCGGAGGCCGACTGGCTGAACCGCACGATCAACATCGACACGGGGTGCGTCTTCGGCGGCAAGCTCACCGCGCTACGATACCCGGAGAACGAACTCGTTTCGGTGCCGGCACGCCGAACGTACTTTGAATCGAAGCGGCCATTCCTGCCCGTGGCAGAGCGGGCCGCCGACGGCGCGCCGCTGGCCGCCCAGCAACAGCAGGATGACGTACTCGACCTCGCCGACGTGCTGGGTAAGCGGATCATCTCCACGCGCCTGCAGCACAACGTCACAATCCGCGAGGAAAACGCCGCCGCCGCACTCGAAGTCATGAGCCGCTTCGCGGTCAATCCGAAGTGGCTGATCTACCTGCCGCCGACGATGTCGCCTTGCGAGACATCACGGCGGCCGGATCTGCTGGAGCACCCGGCGGAGGCGTTCGCGTACTACCGGCATGAGGGCGTGCCGCGCGTGATCTGCGAGCAGAAGCACATGGGCTCGCGGGCGGTGGTGGTCGCAGGACGCGACGAGGATGCGATCCGGCGGCGCTTCGGCATTGTCGACGAGGGCTGCGGCGTGGTCTATACGCGCACGGGCCGGCGGTTTTTCGATGATGCCGCGCGCGAGGGCGAGTTCCTGGCCCGCGTCCGCGCCGCGCTCGCCCGGAGCGGCTTCTGGAAGGAGTTCGAGACGGATTGGGTCTGCCTGGACTGCGAGCTGATGCCGTGGTCGGCGAAGGCCCAAGCGCTGCTCCAGCAGCAATACGCGGCAGTTGGGGCCGCCGCGCGCGGCGCGCTGGCGGAGGTAAACGGCGCCCTGGGTGCCGCCAGGGCCGCCGGGTTGCCAGTAGACGACCTGCTGGCGCGTCATCGCACTCGGGCTGAAATGACCGCCCAGTACGTTCGCGCGTACCAGCAGTACTGCTGGCCCGTAAAGTCGCTGGATGACCTGAAGCTCGCGCCGTTCCACCTGCTCGCTACCGAGGGCCGCGTGCACGGCGATCGCGATCACGTCTGGCACATGGACACTCTGGCCCGCGTGTGCGCTGCCGACCCCGGCCTGCTGCTACAGACGCCGTACAAGCTGGTGGACCTGACAGACCCGTGCAGCGAGCAGGCCGGCACAGCCTGGTGGGAGGAGCTGACGGCCGGCGGCGGCGAAGGGATGGTTGTCAAGCCGCTCGAGTTCAGCGCTCGTGGGCGGCGCGGCCTGGTGCAGCCCGCGGTGAAGTGCCGGGGGCGCGAGTATCTGCGCATCATCTACGGACCGGAGTACACGGCGCCGGAGAACCTGGAGCGGCTGCGGTCGCGGGCCCTGGGGGCGAAGCGCTCGCTTGCGATCCGCGAATTCGCACTCGGGCTCGAGTCGCTGGAGCGCTTCGTGCGCGGTGAACCGCTCCGCCGGGTGCACGAGTGCGTCTTCGGCGTGCTGGCCCTGGAAAGCGAGCCGGTGGATCCCCGGCTGTGACGGGGCGCGCCAGCGCACTGTGTAAAGGTCGATGAAGGCTTTCGTCCACCTGGCCGCACGCTGACCGCCGCAAGAGGTATGGACCGCCGAATCAGTGCTGACACGACTTGCAGAGCGCCGCCAGCTTGTCATCGGAGAACGCCAGGCTGAACGTGCTCACGCCGCAGCGGCTGCAGCACAACGGTTCCAGGTCCTTTGTCGCCGGGTTCCAGAACACGGTGATTGCGCCGGCAGTCGTGCGGCGCAGCACCTGGCAGCGCACCGCCAGAGCCGGCGAGTCGGTGCGCACCAGGGCCAGCGGACTCAGCTCAAGGCGGCACTCGTAGCGCTCGTCGAGTTCGGCGAGCTTGCGGCGCAGCTCCAGCTGGACGGCTTTGACTTTCGCCGCCTGCTGCGTGGGTTCGGGCACCACGGGCCGGCGCGCAGCGCGACGGTCATCGCCCCGCAGCAGCGCTCGGTAGTAATCCTGCAAGCGCTGGCGGTCGCGCGCGAGCCGGCTTTCCAGGCGTTCGACGAATGCGCGGCTGTCGGCTTGAACGTGGGTGAGAGCGGCCCGCGCGGCGGCCAGCAGCGTCGCAGGCTCGCGCTGCGCCTCCCTTGGTTCACACAGCACGACATCCAACTCTGACAGATCGGGGAGCTGCACTTCGGCGTGCGTTGTTGCGTTCACCGTGACGCGCACCACCTGCTGCCAGCGGTCGGCCGAGTCGAACGTGGCGAGGAAGTACCAGGTGTGATACTCGGCCCGGGTGGGCTCCGCCGCCTGCACCCGCACGCGCGCGTTCAGCCAGTTGAACGCCCGCGCCACTGGAGCCGCCATGTCAGCGCGCTTCAGGTATGCCTCCGGAATCTGCGCTGTGACGATCCGAGGTTCGGCCGCGATGAGCGGATCCACCCGTTCCAGAAAATCGGAGGTCAGGTTGATCGGCAGCGCATTCGCGGGATGCGCCGCAAGCGGCAGGATCTCCAGGCAATGCAGGGCGCGCGCCACGCCGGCCGGCAACAGGGCCAGGCCTTCCTCCGCGCCGCTGGGCCAGTCCACCTCGGCGCCGCGCCGCTCCAGCAGTCGGGCCGTGAAGGTGCGCAGCCGATCCGCGATCGGGCCGGTCATTCGTAGTCATCTCCAAACAGCGCCGCGTCCAGCCGCTTCGTATCCAGGTAGCACTCCTGGGCCGCCAGCAGGGAATCGCCCAGTCGCTCGAAGGCCCCGTCGAGTTCCGCCGGGCCGCGGGAAGCGAGCCAGAGGTTGAGCACCAGCGATTCGAACTCGTCGCCGCCCTCCAGGTTGCCCAGGATCGAGCCGACCTCGCCGACGACCAGCTCGAACATGCGAATCTTGTCGTGCAGCAGCTTCAGCAGCCGCTCCTCCAGCGAGCCGGCGGTGCACAGATTGAAGATGAACACCTCGCGGGTCTGGCCGATGCGGTGAATGCGCCCGACCCGCTGCTCGATCCGCATCGGGTTCCAGGGCAGATCAAAGTTGATCAGCGTGTTGGCCACCTGGAGATTGTGCCCCTCCCCGCCGATCTCCGAGCAGAGCATCACCGGCACGCGGGTGGTCAGCGCTTCGACAGCCTGGGCCTTCTCGGCGGCCGTCTGCCGCCCGGTGAAGAGGCTAAAGGGAATGCCCGCACGGGTCAGCACGCGTGCCAGGCGGTCCAGGGTGGCGGAGAAGTTGGCGAAGACCAGGGTCTTGCCCTGGCGATTGGCCGCGAGCAATTCGAGCAGCTTGGCTTCTTTGACGCTGAGGAGCAGCAGCGGATCTCCATCCGGTGCATCGATCGCGCCGCGGCTCAGGTTACGCAGCGCCACGGCGCCTTCGTCCTCCTCGGCCAGGTCAGCCAGTGGAGCGGCCAGCGCAGCGGGATGGCTGCCGGCCGCCATCAGCAGCGCTGTGAGCCGCATGCGCGACAGCTCGCGAGCCGGCACGGCCCGGCTGGCCGACTCGCGGCGGGCCGCGCCGGCTGCGGGGTGAGCACCGGGTCGTGCCGCCGCCGGCTTTTCGAACAGGTCGAGCTGCCGGGCCGCGGCGTCGCGCTCGATCCCATCCACCTGCGGCTGCAGCGCCAATTCCGGCCCGTGTTCCGCCGCATCCGCCGGCTGGTTGTTGCCCACCCTCCGCCGCAGGTACGCATCCAACGACTCGTACAGCCGGCGCTCACGTTCGTCCGGATTCAGCACAAAGGTCTGGGCATAGCGCGGCGGCAAGTGGATGGTCACGAGGCTGCGCGTGTTGCGGATCATCACTTCGCCCAGCAAGCTGCGCAGGCGCTCGCGGTTCCGCGGATCGCGCGGGTTGCCGCGGCGCACGTAATTTCTTTTGAAATCGGCCTCGGTCTTGAGATGGCCGGGTTCCAGCAGGGTCAGCAGGTTGTACAGTTCCAGGAGGTCGTTCTGCACGGGCGTCGCGGTCAGCAAGAGCATGCGCTTGCGCTGCAGGGCGTTGACCAGTTGCCAGTTGCGCGTGGTCCGATTGCGGCAGTGGTGGGCTTCGTCCACGACCACCAGGTCCCACGAGCAGGCGGACACCGCCTCGAAGTGCCGCGGACTCTTGGCCAGCGCCAACGACGCCAGCACGCGCTCGGTGTCCCGCCAGAAGCCGTCGCCGATGGCCTGGCCGCTCTCGGCGGTGGTGAAATCGAGGCTGAACTTGGTGGTGAGTTCTTCGTGCCACTGGCCCACGAGGGCCGCGGGCACCAGGATCAGCACCCGCCGGATCATGCCGCGCAGCAGGTACTCGCGCAGCAGCAGGCCGGCCTCGATCGTTTTGCCCAGGCCGACCTCGTCGGCCAGGAGAACTCCACCCCGCAGGTGTCGCAGCACGCGGCGCACCGTCTCGATCTGGTGCGGCAGGTGCTCCACCCCCTGCAACCCCTCCAGGCAGAGCAGTTCCTCGTATCCCCGCAGCAGGCGCAGCCGGGCGTGCTCAACCCGCAGCCAGAGCGCATCCAGGTCGACCGTACCCGTCGGCGGATCACCGGCGGCTCCAGCCGGCGCTTCGGCCGCAGCGCCGGCCGCCAGCGGCCCCGCCACGCGGACGGTGATCGCGATCCCGGCCGGCGTTCGACCGGCGGGTCGGGGAACCTCGGAGATTCCATCGATGTGCCACATCGGCGCGCATTTTACCCGCTCCCGCGCACTGGTCCCGGTACCTGGCCGCGCACTCGCCAGGGGGAAGCGGCGGGGGACTCAGGGGCTTTAGATCCCGGAGGCGCACGGCGGCCAGTGGCGAGGGACCACCCGTGAGCGCGCCCCAGGGGGGCCGGCGGGCAGGCCCGTCATTCGCCGGTGAGGGGCCCGCCCCTCGAGGCTCGCACCGGGCGAGCGGTCGATC
>CAZVRR010000164.1:0-6426 GCA_964629745.1 uncultured Planctomycetales bacterium
CAGCGTTTCGCGCTTATCGTCGCGGTTCTTGTCTTTATAATCTTTCTGCGTGGCAAAGCGCACGGCCATATTGCCGCCGCTCAACCGGTCGAGGATTTCGTTGGCCTGGGTTTCGATCTCCGGCAAGGCCTGCTCGATCAGCAGCGCCGGGACGCCATCTTTGCCAAATGCGCGTTCCAGCATCTTGAGCTGGCTCACCTGGCGGGCGAGCGCCTCGCGGCGCTGGGTCAGATCCTTGTGGCGCTTGCGCAGCGTGTCGAGCACCAGCACCGCCTGCCGCGCCCCACCCACCTGAAACCGGGCCTTATTCTCGTTTTCCTGCAGGGTGAATAGCTCGGTTTCTGCCTCGCGCAGATCGGGCAGCGAGGCCGCGCCGGCTTCGTACTGTTCCCGGGCGCTGCGCGCCGCGGCTTCCTGCGTGGCGAGCTCGGCCGAATCGGCAGCCAACTGGTCATCCAATGAGTTGATCTCGCGCTCCAGCGGCGCCAGCGCCCCGCGCGCGGCTTCCACCGGCGCGCCGTCCAGGCCGCACCGGCGGACGAGGGAATTCATCCGGCGCGAGACCGTGCTGGCCGGCAGCACCACCAGCGCTTCCTTGCCCAGGCTGCGCAGGGCCAGCCAGGAGACCGCCATGGACGTGAGGCAGTCCGCGTCCGGCGTGACGTGGCCGATGATGGCGATGCGCCGCGCCCCGCGCAGCACGCCCGCGATCTCGGCCGCGCCCGCGTCCGCGCCGTCGGTGGCCATCAGCCCCCCTTCCGCATCGACGCGATCAGCACGTCGGCGATTTCGGGCCGCGTGAATTCGACCGGCGGGCGCTCGCCGCGCGCGAGCATGTCGCGCACCGCGGTGCCCGACAGGAAGACGCGCTCTTCCTTCGCACTGTGCGTGGTCTTGTCGCTGGCCATGGCCCCGGACTTGCGGCACCAGAAGGTATGCTCGAACTTCAGCGGCTCGATGCCGATCGCCTGCGGATCGAACTCGTCGAAGATCCGCTGCGCGTCGTAGGTGCCGTAATACGTGCCGACGCCGGCATGGTCGCGGCCCACGATGAAGTGCGTGCAGCCGTAATTCTTGCGGACGAGCGCATGCAGGATCGCCTCCTTCGGACCGGCGTAGCGCATCGCCGCCGGCCAGACCGACAGCAGCGTGTTCTGCGGGTTGTAGTAGTTCGCCAGGAGCACCTCGTAGCACTTCATGCGCACGTCAGCCGGAATGTCGCCCGGCTGCGTCTGGCCGACCAGCGGGTGGATCATCAGCCCGTCGCAGGTCTCCAGCGCGCACTTGGTGATGTACTCGTGGGCGCGGTGAATCGGGTTGCGGGTCTGGAACGCCACCACGGTGCGCCAGCCGCGCTCGCTGAACGTGGCACGCGTCTGGGCCGGCGTCAGCCGGTAGCGGGCGAATTCCGGCTCGTGGCGCGGGCAGATCACCTCGAGCGTGCCGCCCAGGCACATGTCGCCCTGCGACATGGTGACCGCGACGCCGGGATGCTTCTCCTCCAGCGTCCGGTAGACCCGCTCGCATTCCTTCTTCTTGTCGTGCCCGTACTTCTCGCGCACCGTGAGCACGGCCAGCGTGCGGTCGCGCTCGTCCGTCAGGGCCACGGCCTGGCCGGTCGCGATCTTGTCGGCGGTCGCGCGGTCGACGGAGCAGGTGATCGGGACCGTCCAGGGCTGCCCGCCGGCCAGCCGATTCTCGTCGAGCACCCGGTGGAATTCGGCCTCCCCCATGAAGCCCGTCAGCGGCGACATGGCCCCGATCGCCAGCAGCTCGAGATCGCACTGCTCGCGCTCGGGCAGCCGGACCCGCAGCAGACCTTTCGCCTGCGCCGCGAGCGGGTTGCGGCGCGTCTCATCCACCACGAGGTTCACGAGCTTGCCGCCGTGCGGCGGAATCAGTCCCTTGTCACTCATCGCTCCACGTTCCTTGCTCAAAAATAAGCACCGGTACGCCGCCGACGCCGGTCCCGGCGGCACCCCGGCTCGATTGCCAGCGCCCGAGATCACCCGCCGACAGCTTAGAGCAGCGGCAGGGGTTTTGGAATCCCGCCGGCCGGAATCTTCCGCGGCGGCGCTACCACTGCGCCTCTTCGAAGGCCCCGAGAATTCCGCCCTTGGGTTTCTTGCTGATCGTCTTGAGCAGCGCCGCCGCCAGGTCCATGTCGCCGGGCAGCGTGATCTTCAGGTTGCGATGATCCGTCGGCACGATCCGCACCGGGTGGCCGGACCGCTCCACGACCGCGGCATCGTCGGTCGGCACGTCCGTCGCCGGCAGCGCGCCGTAGGCTCTCTGCAACAGCTCGCGGTTGAACACCTGGGGCGTCTGGGCCTCGTAGAGCCCGCGGCGCGGAACCGTTTCGTCGATGAAGCCCGACTCCGCGACACGCTTGATCGTGCCCGCCAGCGGCGCCGCGAGGATCGCCGCACCGGTCTTGCCCGCCTCGGCGAAGACCTCGTCGATCCAGCTCTCCAGCACGCACGGCCGTACCGCGTCGTGCACGCACACCAGGTCGGCCGCGGGATCCACCTCCGCCAGGGCCGCCTGGATCGACTGGTGTCGCTCGCCCCCCCCTTTCACCAGCTTGATGCCCATGAACATGATGTTCGCGGCGTACTTCTCCTTCACCACGTCGTAGTCTTCCGCCGCCACCGCCAGGATCGTCTGGCAGACGTCGGGGCGGTTGAGAAACAGCTCGATCGAGCGGATGAACACCGGCCGGTTGTCGAGCTGGGCGAACGGCTTCTTCACGTTGCCGCCGAAGCGCTTGCCTGCGCCGGCCGCGGCGACGATGACGGCGACCTTGGCCATGGGATCACTCCTGTGCCGCCGGTGCCCGCGGCGCCCGGCGCCGGCCGATCACGCGGCCCGTCCCGGGCGCGAAAGCACCTCGCACCAACAGGATACGATGCAAGGGCCTGACGGGCCGGTCAAGCCGTTTCGGCCGCCGGTGGAAGTTTGCACCAGTCCGGGGTACACTGATTGGCTTCGGTACGAAGCTGGACCTCGACAGACAAGGCTACGCATGGAATTGACGAAGATCCTTACGCCCGACCGCGTTCGCGTGCCGCTGGCGGCCCGCGACAAGACCGCCGCCATCACCGAGCTGATCGACCTGCTGAACAGCACGGGTGGGCTGGCGAACCGCGACCTCGCGCTCGATGCTGTTTTGAAGCGCGAAGCGGAGCGCACGACGGGCATCGGCTACGGGCTGGCCATCCCGCACGGCAAGAGCGACGGGTGCAAGAAGCTGGTGATTGCCGCCGGCAAACCGGCACAGCCGATCGATTTCCAGAGCCTGGACAACCGCCCCGTAACCTTCGTGGTGCTGCTGGTCAGCCCGCCGGACCAGACCGGGCCGCACATCCAGGCCCTTGCGAAGATCAGCCGGCTGATGAACATGGAAGATTTCCGTGCGGCGGTCGAGCGTGCCGCCACCGCGGACCAGCTCTACCAGGCCATCCTGACCTACGAGGCGTCCAGCGACCCGGCCCGGATCTGAGTCCGCGGTCCGGAGGCCTCCATTCCCAGCAGGCGCGCCATGATTTCGCAGACCGCCGCGCTGGCCTGAGAGCCTTCCAGCGGCCGAATCACGGCGTCGAGCTGCCGGCACATCAGGTCGCGCCAGACGGCGTCGGTCAGCAGCCGATCGGCGACTTCCGTCACCGGCCCGCAGTCGCGCACAAACGGCATGAACTCGGGCACCACGCGCGCCCCGGCCAGGATGTTCACCAGGCACAGGTGCGGCAACCGGATCACGCGCCGCCCCAGCAGGCGGTACGGCCACTCGAGCAGGCCGCCCGCGTGGTACATCACCACCATGGGCTTGCGGTAGCACGCGACTTCCAGCGTTGCGGTCCCGGACGCCACCAGCACCAGGTCGGCCGCCTGAAGCAGTCCGGCATGCTTGCCGACGACCACCCGCGCGTCGTCGCCGGCGGCCCGCAGGTGGGCCTCGATGCCCGCCTTGCGGTCCTCTTCGACGCACGACACCGCGACACGCAGCGCGCGCCCGCGCTGCCGCAGCCCCTGGATCACCTGTAATTGCCGCGGCAACAGCGCATCGATCACGTGCCGGCGCGAACCCGGCAGCAGCGCCACGAGCGGGTCGGCGCCGCGACGCAACTCGGCGACCTGCGCGGCGTCGGGCGCCGGCAGTGCCTCCCACAGGGGATGCCCCACATACTCCGCCGCGATTCCCACGCGCCGGAAGTACGGTTCTTCAAAGGGGAGGATGCACGCCAGGGCATCGACAGCGCGTGCAATCTGGCGATTGCGATATGCCCGCGCGGCCCACGTCTGGGGTGCGATGTAGTAGAGCACCTTCAGCCCGAGGCGCCGCGCCCGACGCGCCAGGCGCAGGTGCAGTTCCGGGGAATCCAGCAGCACGACCAGGTCGGGCGGCTCCCGACGCCAGGATTCCTCAATGAGCCGCAGGGCCCGCCGGGCATGGCCGATCACCGACAGCACGCCGCTCAACATGGCCGAGTGCGCCGTGAAGTCGTACAGCGTCTCGACCCCCGCGCCCCGCATGCGCGGCCCAGTCAGGCCATAAAAGCCCACGTGGGGGAACAGCTTCGCCGCCGCCCGGACCAGTGCTGCACCGTGCAGGTCGGCGGAGTGCTCGCATACGGAAATGAAGACGCGCCGCTGAGGGTTCATTGACCCTAGCGTGCGCGTCTCCGATCGAAAGTGCAACGCGCCCGCGGGACGAGTCGCGCGGCGCCGTGGGTTCGCCTACGGCTCGAAGTTGCCGTTGAGGTCGTCGCCGTTGTCGTTGAACGCGTCGTCGTTCTGATTGAAATTGAACACGCCGTTGAAGTTCTGGTTAAACACACCGTTCAGGTTCTGATTGAACACGCCGTTGAGATTCTGGTTAAACACCCCGTTGAGATTCTGGTTGAACACGCCGTTGAAGTTGTCGTTCAGTCCGCCGTTGAAGTTCCCGATTCCGTTGAAGTTGTCGTTCAAGCCGCCGTTGAAGTTTCCAATTCCGTTGAAGTTGCCGTTGAAGCCGCCGTTGAAGTTCCCGTTGGGCGAACCGCTTCCATTGTTGTTCCCGCCCCCGCCGCCACCGCCGCCGCCGCCGCCGGGTACGGGAAAGAGCCAGCATCCCGTCCCAGCCATCAACACGCCTGCCACCAGGACCAGACCGCCAAGCCGCCGCATACACGCTCTCCCAAGCAGTGTTCCGTGCGTCACCCGTAACGTTGGTCGATTCTAAGCAGTGCGGCAGAAAGGGCTTGTCTTCACTACGAATTAATGGGCGCCGGCGTCGCGCGCACCTGCGCGCGCGCGATTTTCGCAGTCTTCGTCCTGCAGCTCGCGGTTGATGGCCACGGCGGCGGTTGCGCCTTCGGCGGCGGCGACGATGGCAAACTGCACGTCCCCGTCCGCGTCGCCCGCCAGGAACAGCCCGGGCACGCGCGTGCGCTGGCGGTGCCGCGTGCTGATGTGCCCCGCCGGCGTGTAGCCGCAGCCGAGCGCCGCGGCGAGCTGTGACTGTTGCCACTGCTGCGTGTGGAAGAACAGCGCGGCGCATTCCAGCGGCGGGCCGGATTCGAAGATCACGCGCTCCAGCCTGCCCTCCGGCGGGCCGGCGCCTTCGAGTCGCACGATCCGCTCGCGACGCAGCGCAATTCCGTTTTCAGCGCAGCGGGCGCGCTGTGCCGGATCCACGCGCGTCGGGCCGGTGCAGGCAGTCACGCGATCGGACCAGGTCCGTAGCGCCAGGGCCAGCCCCACCGCCCGCGCGCCCTGTCCCAGTGCCACGAGCGGACGGCCGCGGTACTCCCAGCCATCGCAATACGGGCAATGATGCACGCCCCGTCCGTAGTAGTCCCGCAGCCCGGGAACCTGTGGCAGAACGTCGCGGACGCCGGTCGCCAGCAGCAGCCGTCGGCCGGACAGGCGCCGTCCGTCGGCGAGTTCCGCAACGAAGCGTTTCGCGCCGGCCGGCCAGGGCGGCTCCGCGCAGCAACGTGCCTGCCGCACGGCCTGGGGGATGATCTCGACGCCGTAGCGCGCCAGCTCGGCGCGGCCCAGGTGCAGCAGCTCCGCCGGCGGGATGCCATCACGGCTGAGATAGCCGTTCAGCGCGTGGGAAGCCGCATTCCGCGGTTGTCCTTCGTCGCACACGACCACCCGCCGGCACGCCCGGGCGAGCACCAGGGCCGCGCTCAGACCCGCGGGGCCGCCCCCCACGATCAGCACGTCGTAAGCGTTGGCATCATCGATCGCCGCCGCGTCCTGCATCACGAAAGGAGTGTAGCCGCGGCGCGCGACGTGCCGGGCACAGTGAGGCTGACGGTCGTGCCCTCGCGCGGGCGCGACTCGATGGCCAGGCGGCCGCCGATGGCTTCCGTCCTCTCACGCATGTTCACCAGGCCGAGGCTGCCGCGGGTCATGCTCTCCGCTTCCGCCTGC
>CAZVRR010000164.1:6436-9145 GCA_964629745.1 uncultured Planctomycetales bacterium
TCATGCATCATGAAAGGAGTGTAGCCGCGGCGCGCGACGTGCTGGGCACGGTGAGGCTGACGCGAAATTCGCGCGCCGGTACGATGCCCCCGGGAGCCCGCGATGAAATATGCAATCGTCCTGCCCGATGGAGCGGCGGATCAGCCGCTGGCCGAGCTCGGCGGGCGCACGCCGCTCGAGGCAGCAGACACGCCGCACATGGACTGGGTGGCCCGGCACGGTCGCACCGGCTGCTCCGTGACGGTCCCGCCGGGGTTCATCCCGGGCACGGATGTCGCCACGCTGTCCCTCTTCGGATACGAGCCTGCGTCGTGCTACGCCGGCCGTGCCCCGATCGAGGCCGCGGCGCAGCGGCTGCCGGTCGCGCCGCACGAGCTGGTCTTCCGCTGCAACTTCGTGACGATTCTCGAGGGCCGGATGCGCGATTTCACCGCGGACCACATCGCGCAGGCGGAGGCCGAGCGACTCGTTCACGACCTGAACGACCTGGCACGGCGCGGGGTGCCCGCGCTGCGCGGCTGCGTGTTCCACGCCGGCGTGTCCTACCGCAATCTGATGATCGCCGCCGGCACCGACGAATTCGCGCTGCGCTGCGCGCCGCCGCACGATATTCCCAACCAGCCGGTGGCCGACCACCTGCCGGTCGGCCGCGGCCAGGAACGGGCCCGGGCGATCATGGCCCAGGCCGCGGTCCTGCTGCGAGACCACGAGCTGAACGCGGCACGGCGGGCTGCCGGCCGGCCGCCGATCACCGACATCTGGCTCTGGGGCCAGGGACAGCCGCGGCCCCTGCCCTCGTTTCACGAGCGCTTCGGGCTGCGGGGCGCGGTCATCACCGGCGTGGACATTATCCGCGGGCTGGCCGTGCTGATGGGCATGGACCTGCTCGACGTGCCGGGCGTCACCGGCTACCTCGACACCGATTACGCGGCGAAGGGCCGGACCGCGGCGGCGGCGCTGCGCGATTACGACCTGGTCGCCGTGCACGTCGAAGCACCCGACGAGGCGGCGCACCAGGGCAGCGCCACCGAGAAGGTGACTGCGCTCCAGCGCACCGACGCCGACGTCGTGCGCCCCCTGCTTGAAGCGCTGCGGACCGAGCCGGCGTGGCGCATCCTGATCGCCCCGGATCACGAGACGGCGGTTTCGACCACGGCGCATTCCGCCGTCCCGCCGCCGTTCTGCTTCGCGGGCACCGGCGTCGCGGCGAGCGGCGCCCACGCGTTCAGCGAGCGGCAGGCACGGGCCGGAGGATGGCTGCTCGACCCTGGCACGCGCCTGATCCGCGAGTTCCTCGGACGGTAACGCCGCGGTCAGCGTCACTCCGGCCTTGCGAGCAGCGGCGCGAACTCGTACGCTGAGCGCCTGGAGCGGCATGCCGGTTGCCGCAGGGGTGGTCCTGACCAGAAGGGACTCCAATGGCCAGTCACAATGCGAAGTGGGCGACCGAGACGCTCGCGGTTCATGCGGGCATGGGGCTGAACGAGTTCAACTCGGCCATCCCGCCCATCTACCAGACTTCGACGTTCGGCTTTGACAGCGCCGAACAGGGAGCCTCGCTCTTCGCCGGCGAGCGCAAGGGCTACATCTACAGCCGCATGGGCAACCCCACCGTCGGCGCGCTGGAGCAGTCGCTCGCCGCGCTGGAAGGCGGCAGCGCCGCCCTGGCCTGTGCGAGCGGGATGGCGGCGATCCACACGACGCTGGCGGCGTTTCTCGAACGCGGGGCGCACGTGGTATGCAGTGACGCGGTCTACGGTCCGACCTGCACGCTGATCAGCGCCATCCTGGCGGACTACGGGATCGAGTCGAGCATGGTCGACACCTCCGACGTGGAGGCCGTCCGCGCCGCATTGCGGCCGAACACGAAGCTCCTGTTCATTGAGACCCCCTCGAATCCGACGCTGGTCGTCAGCGACCTGGCCGCCCTGGCCCGGCTGGCCCACGGCGCCGGCGCGCTGATGATCGTCGACAACACGTTCATGAGCCCGGTGCTGCAGCAGCCGTTCCAGTTCGGCGCCGACATCGTCGTGCACAGCCTGACGAAGTTTCTCAACGGCCACGCCGACGTGGTCGGCGGCGCCATCGTCGTGAAGGACGAGGCGCTCTATCCGAAGCTGCGCCGCGCGCTGAACCACTACGGCGGCGTGCTGCCGCCCTTCGAGTCCTTTCTCGTGCACCGCGGCATCCGCACGCTCCCGCTGCGCATGCAGCGGCATTGCGAAAACGCGCAACGCATCGCAGAGTGGCTCGAGCACCACCCGACCGTGGAATGGGTGCGCTTCCCGGGCCTGCCCAGCCACCCGCAGCACGAGCTCGCGGCGCGACAGATGCGCGGCCCGGGCGGCATGCTCTCCTTCGAGCTGGTGGGCGGCGTGGAGGCCGGCCGCGCGATGATGAACTCCGTCAAGCTCTGCATGCTGGCGGTCAGCCTGGGCGGAGTGGAGACGCTGATTCAACACCCGGCCAGCATGACGCACGCTTCGATGGGGGCCGACGCGCGCCGCCGGGCGCACATCACCGACGGCCTGGTGCGCCTCTCTGTCGGTATCGAAAACGCGGATGACCTGATCGCCGACCTGGAACAGGCCCTGGCGGCCGCCGCGCAGGCCGGCTCGGCGGCGCGCCGGCAGATCCAGGCCGCCGTGGGCTGAGCCCCACGGGCCGGCGCCCCGCTGGTCTGTCACGCGCGGACTGGCTGCAACAGCC
>CAZVRR010000165.1:0-9124 GCA_964629745.1 uncultured Planctomycetales bacterium
CGTCGTGCAGCATGCCGCCGCCGGCGAGGATGAACTGCCCTCGCTCAACCCGGAGGAGGGAATCTGGGACGGCGTGCTGCGGCCCGCTTTTCGCATGTTCGCGACACAGCTCTGTTGCGGCTTGCCGCCGTTGATCTACTTCTTCGTGCTCGTCAGTCAGCTCGCGGGTGCGGTGACCCCCGGCGCGCTCGCCGCCGGATTGATTCCGACACCGGCGGCCGCGTCCGTGGTCGTCCTGATTCTGTTGATCGCCATGGGCGTATTCGTGTGGCCGATCCTGGTCCTGGTCGTGTCCTGCGGCGAAAGCGTGGCCGGACTGTTCAGGCTGGACCTGATTATTGAGACGATTGTGCGCTCGTTCCCCGCATACCTGCTGACGTTGATCGCCGTTTACGCTGCCGTGGCGGCCAACCTCTTCCTGGCCAGCGTGGCGTTGGACGGGCTTTCGCCTGGAAGCAGCCGTGGCTCCATCCTGGGCGTTACGATCGCGCTGACCGGCCTGAAGCTCTTCCTGGACATCTTTGGAATGCGCGCGATCGGTCTCTACTACTGCTGCTTCAAGGACAAGTTCGCCTGGTCGTGGGGATAAACGCGACTTTCGCACTTGACCGGCGCATTCCGGAGGAGCTGCCGTGAGTCGAACCCTGGTCTGCTGGGTTTCGGTATTGTCCGGGTACGTTTTGCTGGTGATGTGGGGGGCAAGCCGTCCGATCCAGATGCTGCCTGCGGACGAGGGGTGGCTCGGCTGGATGGCCACCGCCATGGCGGGGGATGATGCGGTGTCGCGGCGACGGCCGCCGCCACCGCCGCCGCCGCTGATGAGCCGCGAGCAGGCTGAAGGCGTGATACGCTCGTCCACGTGTGCCGACGCCGCCCAGGGGCTGTGCCCGCGCCTGGAGCGTTCCATTCGAGTCTCAGCCGTGCCGGTCGCTTCCGCCGACGAGATCGCACACGGGGCGTCACGCTTTGCCGCTCCGCCCGATGTCCCGGCCGGATTCCGCTGGCCCGAGTTCGACGGGATCCCCATGACGCTGCTGGCGCAGATCGACCTGCGCGAGGTGGCGGAGTTTGACCAGGAGGCCCGACTGCCTGCCAGTGGCTGGCTCTGCTTCTTTTACGCCATGGCGCTGGATCCACCCGCGCTGGGTCGTACGCCCGAGGACAAAGTCGGCTGGCACGTCGAACTTGTGGATGGTTCCCCCGAGTCGCTCCAACGTATCGACCTGCCCGAGATCACGCACGGTGATTTCCCGATGTGTGCCGCGCGCTTCTGGAGCGAATGGACGCTGCCGAACTTGCTGGAGGAGCCAGAGTTCCTGCGCGACCATCCCTGCCTGCCGCAGTACCCGAATCTCCGCGCGGCGCTGGCCGGCAATTCCGAGGAGCTGGGCTGGCATCACCTGCTGGGCACGACGTCGAACCTGACCGGGCCGCTGCGGCCGGTTTGCGAGCTCGCCTCAGGCGGGACGGCCGTCACCGACAAGACGGATTTCGACGATCCCAAGCTGAAACCTCGGCTGAGCGGTGCGCGGGACTGGGTGCTGCTGTTCCAGGTGCAGCTCGATGGGCTCCAGGCGGCCGAGGATGCCTACCTGGTCCCGCCAGATTCGGAAGTTCCCGCGGGCGCCGGCCAGCCCGCGTACATGTCGTCGGGACCGACGTTCCATTCCGAGGACCGCCTGTTCTTCTTCATCCGCCAACAGGATCTGCGTGACGAGGACTTCGGGCGCGTCTGGGCTGTCCGTCAGCGCTTCGGCGACCAGGACGAGGTGCCCTGACCAAGGCTCCCCGCCGCGTGCCACGGCTGTCTCAGCCGTGTCTTCGGGCGGCTCCCCCGGACGCCGCTGGCAACCGGGCAAGGTCGAGAACATGGCGCCGCCCGCTCGTGTGCCGCAGCTCTGTGGGTTGTGAGACCGAGGCGGGCCACGCCTCGCTGGCACAGCAGGGCATGCCGGATCTCTTTCGCAGCCGCCCGCAGAATGACGGTGTCGGCGGCGCCTCGTCGTCGCGTTCCGCCCTACTGGATCAGTGTCCCCTTCTCCTGCATGACGAGCGGATCGAAGGTCGCGAAATCGGCCTGGTGGATGAGCACGGTCTCCAGGCACTTGGGCGCGCCCTCGCCTTCCTTCGCGTGGCACGCAATCGTATTCAGCACTGTCTCGTCGCGGATGCCGGCCTCGTGTGCCAGGGCCGTGCCGGAGATCGGGTGCCGCAGGCACGCGCCCGAACGGCTCTTCCTGAAACCGCCCTTCCCGTCGCGTTCGATTTCGACGAGCTTGCCGACGTCGTGCAGCAGCCCGCCCGCGAGCAGCCGGTCGTAATCAACCTTGTACGGCAGCTTCGTGTACGCGCCCTCCTGCGCCTTGGCCAGGCCGCAGGCGCCCTCGGTGACGGCGATGGTGTGCTGGATGAAGTTGATGCCGTGGCAGTTCGTCAGCAGCGTGAACGGCATCCGCTGGATCTCCTCGAGGCTGGTCCAGCCGCCCCGTTCACACGCCAGCAGCCAGGTCTTGACGACCTTGTCGCGCAGCTCGCGACTGCCGATGCGCTCCAGGACCGATCCAAACACGCCGCGAATGTCTGCTTCGGAAATCATGGTCGTCCGTTCTCCCTGCGCTGTCCCGTGCGGTTGCCCGACACTCCGTCGCCGGCCGCCCCGGCCGACGAGCCGTGAATGTACCCGCAGCGCTCCGCGAAGTCTCGCGCCGGCGGCGCCCACGTGCCCGCATCGCGGGGTGCCACGGTCTTGGTTCGACGTAAAGTCGAACCAAGGCCGTGCCACGCTCGGCTGGGGCGGGGGCTGCGATCGGCGAAATGCCTCGAACTACGGCTGTGCCGGGAGCGACCGGGGCGGTGCCGGGTGCACCGTCATGGTGTCACGAGCTTGGCGGCACCGAGGCGGTCGGCCGCCCAGCCGATGGCGTCCTCCAGGATCGGCCGCAGCTCCGCGTACCACCACGCGAGTCGGCCCCTGGGCGGGGACTTGAACGTGTACGCCCACAACCGGTGCAGCAGCGGCACCAGCTGCGGGCTGCCGCGGCGGCCCAGGATCCACACCGCTGCAAGCAGCGCACCGTCGTACGGATCGAGCTCACGTCGCCGCAGCGCGCGCCGCAATTCGTTCCCGGCGAGCACCGCAACGTGTCGGTCACGGCGGCGAAAGAGTTCCTCCAGGGCCCATTCGCGGATGAAGTCCGACCGGCTCCGCAGATCGCGAACCACCTCCGTGCGGGGCGCCCCCGCGTATTTCCGGCGCGGATGGGTGAAGAGTCCTGCATCCGCGCGACTGGTCCGCACCTTCACCTCACCGATATGCGGGATGATCTGGCAACGTCGATAGATTACGTCGATCCAGCCTGGAAAGAGCTGGAGCCGAAGGTGGAAGTGCGACTGGCCCGTGCGAGCGATCACCGCCCGCAGCCGAGGGGAGTCCTTGAAGCGCGCGTTCAGGAGGTCGCTTGGCAGGTCCTCGAGGTCCAGCCACATTTGTTCGCAGTCTTCGAACCGCAGTGTGTACAGGTAGTTCTCATGTCCCGGCGCACCCGGCCGCCAAGCATTCTCGAGTTTTGCCCCGGCTGTCCGCGGAACGCCGACTCGTTTGACTCCGAACAGCGCGCACACTTTCGTGCCAGCCAAGTCGTCCTCGTGCTCACGCTGGCACCATAGACGAACCTCGACCACCCCCCGCTCGAACGTGAGCTGCTCAACGGGGCTGTCGTGGAAGTAGTCCCAATACAGCATCGCCCGCATGCGCGGGTCTGCCGGGGGCGGGACCTCGTGGATGAAGTTCAGCATGGCGCAGATCGTGACTCGGGTTGCCCGACCGCGTCAAGTCTACGCCGCGGCGAAGCTCGGGACTGTTGTGATGCCCGCATTGCAGGGTACCAAGTACCCACATCGCGTGGTGCCCACGTCTCGGGGTGCCCGCATGGCGGGGTGCCACGGTCTTGGTTCGACGTCAGGTCGAACCAAGGCCGTGCCACGCGCCGGCGCCACACGACGGTACCACGTGCGGCGCGACGACCGGATCAGTCTGGTCGCGCCAGCTCTTCGTCGAGAAACCGCGTCACCGCGTGCCACAGGGCATGCGTGCGGTCGCGCGGCAGGCTGTCGTGATCTTCACCTTCCACGATCACGAGCGCGCACCGCTGCGGGGCCGCGGCCTGGAGCGCGCGCGATTGCGCGGCCGGAATGTGCGCATCGGCGCTGCCATGAACCAGCAGCACGCGCGCGCTCGCATGTCGCAGGGCGGCGACTCCGTCCGCGGCCTCCGGATCGAAGTGAGCCAGCACGCCGGCGCGGCGCAGTGCCGCGTCGAGAAACATGTCGCCGAGCAGCCGAGTCACCGGCGCACATTGGCGGGCATACGCCGGCAGGACCGCACGCAAGGACTGGAACGGCGAGATCGCCACCACCGCGGCAATTCGCGGCTCCTGCCCCGCCAGTTGCACGGCCACCCCCGCGCCGTACGAGACGCCGTACACCCCCAATCGACCCGCAATCAAGGCGCGGCGTTCGAGCTCGTCAATCAGTCGACGGTAGTCCGGCGCCTCCTGTACGCCAAATGTCATCCAGTCGCCGCTCGAGTGCCCGTGCCCGCGCGAATCCACGAGGATGCCCCGGTAGCCTCGATCAGCATGACTGTGGGCCGTCCTCAGCAGCGCGTTCTTGGTGTCACGAATTCCGTGCAGGAAGAGCAGCGTGCCGCGCGGCCAGGCCGCGTCGGCGGCCAGCTCCGCGCGAATCGCCGGATCGGCCCGCTCGGGCGCCGGCGGCTCCACGATCCACACGCTCAATGTGGCCGCGGGCGGACCCACCTCGACGCCGAACGCGTCGGCGACGCCGCGTCCCGGACCGGACAGCCGCACGTCGTGGCGGCCGTGATTCGGCGCCCCGACGATCGCCCAGGCCGCCCACTCCACGCCGATCTGCCACCCGGCGATTCCCGCAGCCAGCAGCACGACCACGCCGGCCAGCGCGACGAGCCGCCACCAGCGACGACGCTTCGGGCGCGCGGCGGTCGTCGCGTGTGCCTGGAACGCGGCCCCGCCTGCGGTGTTACGCACTGGCCCGCCCATACTTGTACCACGCGGCGCAGGTCCCCTCGCTGCTCACCATGCACGGGCCGATCGGGTCGATCGGCGTGCAGACCGTGCCGAACAAGCCACATTCTTTCGGCTCGGCCTTTCCCTGGATCACCTCCCCGCAGCGGCACGCCGGGTGGTCCTCGTCTTCGCCGAGCACGACGCCGAAACGTGTCAGCGCGTCGAAGCGCCGATACGCCGGTGCGAAGCCCAGCCCGCTGGCGGGAATGACGCCCAAGGCGCGCCAGGGCGTGTCCTCCGGCACGAAGACGTGCGCCAGCAGGTCCAGTGCGACGCGATTGCCGGCGCCGCTGACGGCCACCTGGTACACATTCTCCAGTGCCGGCCGTCCGGCGCTCACCTGCTGCACCAGTCGCAGCAGTCCTCCGAGCACCTGCTCCGGCTCGAAGCCCGCGATCACGCACGGCCGTCGATGCTGGCCGACGATCGGCGCGTAGGCATCGGCGCCGATGATCACGCTCACGTGGCCCGGGCACAGGAACCCATCCAGCGGCACGTCGCCGGCGGAAAGGAGCGCCTGCATCGCCGGGATGACGAGCTTGTGCGCCAGGAGCACGCTGAAGTTCTCGATGCCCGCGCGCTGCGCCTCCTGCACGGCCACGGCGGTCGCCGGCGCCGTGGTCTCGAAGCCCACCCCCAGGAATACCACCTGTTTGCCCGGATTGTGCCGCGCCAGTTGCACGGCGGTGCGCGTGGAGTTGACGACGCGCACGTCAGCGCCGGTGCCGCGCAGGCGTTCCAGGCTGCCGCGCCGCCCGGGGACGCGGATCATGTCGCCATAGGTCGCGATGATGACGTCGGGTCGCGCCGCGAGTTCGAGCGCCGCGTCGATGTGCCGCTGCGCGGTCACGCACACGGGGCAGCCCGGGCCGCTGACCAGGCGTACGTTCGGCGGCAGCAGGGCGCGAATCCCCGTCCGGAAGATCGCGACGGTGTGCGTGCCGCACACTTCCATGAACTGCACGCGCCGCCCCAGACCGGTACTCGCCGCGTGCAACTCGTCCCGCAGCTTCGCGAGCGCCGCGGTCATCCGCGCTGCTCCGGCGGGCCGGCCGCCGGCGGCGCGTCACCGGCCAGTCCCAACTCGGCCAGGTCGTCGCCCAATGCCTGCCGCAGGTAATCCCAGGTCTGGCGCGCCTCGGCCTCATCGAGCTGGGTTATTGCGAAGCCGGCGTGGACCAGCACCCATTGGCCCACGGTGACCTCGGGTGTCAGGGCCGTGCTGATTTGCAGCCGGTTGCCTTGCAGGTCCACGACGGCTTCGTTTCCTGTGCGTTCGACCACTCGGGCGGGCACCGCCAGGCACATATCGTGCTCCAAGCTCGCCGCCGGCAGGCAGCAATCCGCATACCGACGCTGCGGATTGTCACCGATCCGGCAGCCGCCGTCCTGCTTTTTCTCCCACCTTTTCGAGGTACGACCGCAAGGCCGCCGGCGACCAACTCGTAATGAGGAAGCGGTCGGTGACTGTCCAGGCCGGGCCGGCGACCATCGGCGCAAACTCCAGGAACCAGATGCCGTCGTTGTCGCGGTTCACGATCGCGTTCACCGGCCCGCCGGTCTCCTCCTGGTGCTTCAGTTGCGCGGCGCGCCAGGCTTCGCACAGCCGGTCGAGGGCATCGCGCACCTGTTGGGGCTGTTCGCGGATCTCGGTCAGCGTGGTCATCGCCAGCGGCAGGTGCAGCGGGTGCGGGGGGTCGTTATGCATGACGATGTGGTCGCCCAGGTGCGAGAGGATGTCGCGCTGGGCGTCGAAGGCGTTCTCGGCCTGGATGCGTTCCCAGAGCCGCAGGATATTCCGCCGCTCGACTTCGCTGCGCGTCGCCAGCAGCCCGTTGAAGAAGCTGGGAATCGTCCGCGCGGGCGAGATCTCGTAAATGGCATAGCGGGCGGTGTCCGGGATGGTGGCCAGCAGCTCCGGCGTGCGGATGTCCGGGTCGGCGAACAGGCGCGTGCGGGTGTGCCCGGCCTCCACGAAGTGCCCGACGCAGTACAGGGCGCGCCCTTCGAAGCCGAGCGCCCAGTGAGCGCGCTCGATCTTGTCCGAGTGCCACGCGTCGAAGAAGGCGCTGGCGCGATTATCGACGAAGGGATCGAGACGGTCGCGGATCGCCTCCGAACGTACGATGATCTCGATCAGGGCATCGCGGCCGCGTTTCGCGCGCGACTCGACCAGCCAGGGCGTGCGGCTCAGCGACTCCTCCTGGCCCAGCGCGACGGCGGCGATCGTGGGCCAGACCTCCGGCCCGACCGTCAGCACGAAGTAGTCGTCCAGGCGGCCCCAGGCAATCGTGCACCACTCCGGCAGGCGTTGCTCCTGCAACTCCATGTAGCTCCAGCGGCCCGCCTGCTTCTTCTCCAGCCTGGCCTTCGCCTGGTCGGTCTGCTCGTTGATGGTGGCCTGGATCACGCGGGCAAAAGCGGCGTCCTGGTCGCCCGTGCGGACGATCATCGCGAACCGGATGCGATCGCCGCGCTTGATCTCGGGGTTGTCGGGCGCTGCCTTCGCGGAGGCGTCCACGAGCACGAAGACGTGCGGGAACCGGATCGCCAGGCCGAAGGCATCGATGCCGCGCGCCCACATGCGCGCCCTGGCATCGAGGGCGGGGTTGGCCAGCCGCGCCCCGAGCGTGATCAGCGTCTGCAAGGGCGACGGCGTGCCTGCGCCCGGCGCCTGCGTATCGGGGAACGGCCGCGCGTACCAGCACAGCAGGCTGTCGGCCGGGACGAGGTCCAGCGGCTCACGCAGCTCCGGCGGGATCGCGGGCGCACTGGCCGTCGCCGGCGCGGTGGTCGGCTCGCTCGCGGGCGCCATAGCCGGCGCGGTCTCCGGCGGGCTCTGTCCCCGGCCGGCGAGAGGGGTCAACAGAAGCGCGACTGCGCCGATCAGGATCATGGGCCGGGTTTGTAGCACGGGCATCCGCTGGGCCTCCTTTGGAGCGCAGAGCGTACCCGCAGCGGCCGTGGCCGACCATCGGCGTCGGTCCCCACTTGTCAAAACGTGTCGCGCAGCTCAGTTCCGGCCGCGGTCGGCCAGCTCGGGCAGGCCGGTCGTGTCCACGTCGAGCACGCGCACCAGGAACGCCCAGCAGTCGGTGACTTCCTCGATGATCTTGCGCACCGGCTTGCCGGCGCCGTGACCGGCGCGGGTCTCGACCCGAATCAGCACGGGATTCGCGCAGTCCTGCGCGGCCTGCAGCGCCGCCATGAACTTGAAGCTGTGCGCCGGCATCACGCGGTCGTCGTGATCGGCGGTCGTCGCGAGCGTCGGCGGGTAGCACGTGCCTGGCCGGATGTTGTGCAGCGGGCTGTAGCGGTGCAGCACGGCGAAGTCCGCGGCCTCGTCCGGTGAGCCGTAGTCGCTGGTCCACGCCCAGCCGATGGTGAACTTGTGAAAGCGCAACATGTCCATCACGCCGACTGCCGGCAGACATGCACCGAACAGGTCGGGCCGTTGGGTCATGCAGGCCCCGACCAGCAGTCCGCCGTTGCTCGCGCCGGAAATGGCAAGCTTGCGCGGCTGCGTGTACTTGTTATCGATGAGCCACTCCGCGGCCGCGATGAAGTCGTCGAACACGTTCTGCTTGTTCTTCAGCCGACCGGCATCGTGCCATTCCTGCCCGTATTCACCGCCGCCGCGCAGGTTGGGAATCGCGACGACGAAGCCGAGCTCGAGCAGCACGGCCCGGGCGGTGGAGAAGCTCGGCGTGAGTGAGGCATTGAAGCCGCCGTAGCCGTACAGGTACGTCGGATTGTTGCCGTCGCGCGCCAGGCCCTTGCGGTGGGTGAGAAACATCGGGATTCGCGTGCCGTCCTTGCTCGGGTAGAACACCTGCTCGGTGACGTAGGCGTCCGGATCGAAGTCGACTTTCGGTTCGCGGAAGACCTCGCTGCGGCCGGCGGGCAGGTCGTAGCGGTAGATCGTGGTCGGCACGCCGAAGCTCGTGTAGGCGTAGAACGTCTCGCGATCCTGGCGCCGTCCCTCGAAACCCATGACACTCCCGATGCCCGGCAGGGCC
>CAZVRR010000166.1:0-9046 GCA_964629745.1 uncultured Planctomycetales bacterium
GATCGCGATCCCGCAAAACGCGGCAGCCAACCCGGCGGTCGCATTCAGGAAAGAAATCAGCACGGGCATATCCGCGCCGCCGATGCGAATGGCGAAGATGGCCCCCAGCACTGCCGCGCCCGCGACCAGCGCCACGCATGTCGCTTGAACCACGGCGGCACTGCCGGTTGCGCCGGCCCAGGCACCGAGCGCAATCAGCACCCCGAGATTGGCGATCAGCAGTTGATTGTGATACGGCAAGCTCGTCGGAGTCTGGCGCAAACGGTTGGCCAGCTTCCCACTTGCGACGAGGCTGCCGCTGAACGTCGCTGCACCGATCACCAGGCCCAGGAGTGCGGCGACCTCGGCGGTCGGCGGCAAGGGTTCCGCGGAGTCGCGGGTCAGTTCCACGAATGAAACGAGGAATGCGGCCACCCCACCAGCGCCATGCTGAAAGGCCACCATGGCGGGAATCTGGATCATGTTCACGCGCGTGGCCACCCACGCGCCGAGGCCGCTGCCCAGGGCTGCGACGACCACGACCAGCGGCCAGTCCAGCACGCCGTGGCGATACAGCACGGCAAGGACCGCGCACAGCAGTGCCGCGGCAGCCGTCAGATTCCCGGTCCGGGCGGCGCGCGGCGTGCGGAACTGCGCGATCCCGGCGACCAGGATCAGGATGATTCCGAGATCGACCCAAAGTGTGGACATGCCAACTCTCTGTATTCCGGCCGAGCCGACGGGAAGCCGAATGCCGTCGCGACCCGGTTCAGGTCACCGCATTTTTCTTCTTGAACATGCCAAGCATGCGATCGGTGATCACGAATCCGCCCACCACGTTGAACATGGCCGTGACGACCGCGATGCCGCCGAGCGCCTTTTCGGCGCTCGTCGTTGGCACCGAGAACAGGAGCAGGCCGCCCAGGATCGTGACCGCGGAGATGGCATTGGTCATGGACATGAGCGGCGTATGCAGCATCTGCGGTACGCGGATGATCAGGACGTAGCCGATGCCGAACGCGAGCACGAAGATTACAATCATCAGGAGTACGTCGAACATAGGCCTGCCTCGTCAGCGGCGCTGAGCTGTCATGCCGCCCCCATTGCCTTGAGCGCGCCCTGGTGAATGATCCTGCGGTCACGCGTGACGAGCGAGCGCTGCACGATCTCGTCATCCACGTTGAGCGTGCCGGGTCCGTTCCGAAACAGGTTTTCCACGTAGTTCATCAGGTTGTGGGCATAGAGCCAGGTTGCATCGACCGCGACCGACCCCGGGATATTCGCGGTGCCGCAGACATGAACGTCATGCGCGACGATCTCGCGGCCGGCTTCGGTCAGCGCACAATTACCGCCCTGGTCGATTGCCACGTCGACGACGACCGAGCCAGGCCGCATGCGGCGCACCGTGTCCTGCGTGAGGAGAACGGGCGCGACCTCGCCCGGGACCAGGGCGCTCAGAATGACAATGTCCATCTGAGGCGCGACAGCGCGCAGCAAGGTGCGCTCGCGTTCGAGCCACTCGTCCGGCAATGCGCGGGCATACCCCCCACCCGCCACAGCCAGTTCCTCCGGCACCTCAAACCCGACGACTTGCGTGCCCTTCAGGCTGCCCGCTTCCCGGCGCGCATCGGCGCGGATGTCAATCGCTTTGACGCTGGCGCCGAGCCGCTTCGCAGTCGCAATGGCCTGCAGCCCCACGACCCCGGCCCCGACCACCAGGATTTCCGCGGGCTTGATCGCCCCGATCGCCGTTCCGATCATGGGGACAAAGCGCGGGAAGTGACTGGCCGCGATGATCACCGACTTGTACCCGGTCACGGTGCTCATGGAGGTCAGCGCATCCATCGTCTGCGCCCGCGAAGTGCGCGGTATGCCGTCCATCGTCAGGGCCGTGATGTTGCGGTCGCGGAGCATGCGGATCATGTCGTGGTTGGCCGGCGCCGCCGGATGCAGGAACGTGATGAGCGTGGCGCCCTCGCGCAGCAGCTCCGCCTCGTGGCGCCCGGCGGCCTCGTTGAAGTAGGGCTGTTTCACCTTCAGCACGATGTCGGCTTGCTGATACAGGCTGACGGCGTCGGGCGCGATCCGCGCACCGGCGGCGACGTACTCGTCGTCGGCCCGGAACACCCCACGGCCGGCCTGTGTCTCCACGATGACTTCAAAGCCCATCTCGACGAATTTCCGCACGGTCTCCGGCAAGGCGGCGACGCGTCGTTCCTCGGGCAGAATCTCTTTGGGAATCCCAATCATCATGGCTGTTGCATCCTTCGATCAGGCGCCGCACGCGCGGCATGCGGCCACGGGGAAGAATCGCCTACTCAATTGTGGGGAGCACGCGCCGCACCGCCTGATGCAGGACGGGCGGATGCGTGGCATCCAGCAGGGCATGCATCTGTTCGATGGCGCGCTGTTCCAGCACGCGGTTGCGCCCGTCCCGGACCGCCCGGGTGGCCGGAAGCAGCGCGGCCAAGGCCTCGGCGGCCAGCACACGCGCCTCGTGATACAGGCCCGCGTTCGTCAGAATGTCGAGCACCGCGGCTACGAGCGACGCAGTGGGCTGCTTCACTTCTCGGGCGCACTCCAGCGCCGCCTCACGCAAGCGCCAGTTATGCGGGTAGCGCAGCAGACGCACCAGGCCATCCTGGTGTTCGTCGAGCTGGCGGTCGCGCGTCAGTTGCGCGAGCTGGGTCAGCACGTTTCCCCACTCTTCCAGGTTGCCGAAGTCGTCCTTTTCCATGGTTTTCTGGCTCCTGCGCACCAGGCGCCTGGCGCACGCCCCTGTTGCGCAGGGACACCGCGCGGCAGCCACACGGGCCGCGACCGAAACGTCCGGCCGCCAGGCAGCACCATCAATCCAACGTCGAACTACAGGAAAAGATAGCCGCGCAAAATGTGAATCGAAGACAACATTGGTGTAGCGCGTGACATACGTTGGTATGCCCCGGCTGATTTGCCCAGGCAGCCTAGTGGCGCGGATCGACCATGACGCCGGCAAGCTGCGCCGCACGAACCAATGCCGGCAGCGAAGCAGCGGCCATCTTCTTCATCAGTCGACTGCGGTGCATCTTGATGGTCTGCTCCGCGGTGCCGAGCAGCACGGCGATCTGCTTGTTCGGTCGCCCGTCGACGACCAGCGCCAGCACTTCGCGCTCGCGCGGCGTCAGGAGTGCGAGGCGCTGGCGCGCCTCCGCGCGGGCCCGCGCCACCTCGTGCAATTCCGTCGCGCGCCGCAGGGCCGCGTGAATCGCGTCGAGGAGCACCTGGTCCGGGAATGGTTTCTCGATGAAGTCCACGGCGCCGCGTTTCATCGCGCGCACGCCCATTGCGATGTCACCATGCCCGGTAACGAAAATGATCGGCAGGGGGACCTCCAGTGCGGCCAGCCGCTCCTGCAGGTCCAGGCCGTTCAGGCCGGGCATGCGAACATCCAGCACGAGGCAGCCCGTCTGCCCACGGTCATACAGGTCAAGGAACTCCTGCACCGAAGCGTACGTCTCCACGCACAGGCCGACCGAGCGCACCATGCGGCTGATCATCTGCCGCACGCCCGCGTCGTCATCCACGACGAATACGACGCCACGCCCGGCATCTGTCGTCACGGCTGGGCCTCCGTCGCAGCGGGCAGCGTCAGGTGAAACGTCACGCCACGTTCGGCATTCCGCGTCATCGACAGCTGCCCGCCGTGGCTCTCGGCGATGGAGCGACTGATGACCAGCCCCATGCCCAGTCCGGTCGGCTTGGTGGTGAAGAACGGCTCGAACATCCGGGCGGCGACGGACTCGGGCAAGCCCGGCCCAAGGTCGCTCACGCGGATGACTGCTGCCCCGGAATCCTGACGCCGCGCCTGCACGATCAAGGCGCGCGTGCCCGCCGGCATTTGGCCCATCGCTTCCAGGCCATTGCGCACCAGGTTCAAGATGATCTGCTGAAGCTGGATCGGGTCAGCACGCACGGTCGGCAAATCCGGGCTGATCTCGAAGTGGATGCTGGCTCCGTGTTGCCGCGCATCCGCTTCCGCGAGCGTCGCGATGTCCTCCAGCACTCGCTGCACGTTCAGGATGACCGGGGTGGGCTGTTGAAGTCGCAGGAAATCACGCAGCCGGTGAATGATGTCGGCGGCGCGATTGCCGTGCGTCACGATGTCGTCGAGGGCGGCGCGCGTTTCCGCGTGGTCCGGCGGGTCCAGGTTCAGCAATCGCCGCGCCGTCTGGGCGTTGCCGATGATCGCGCACAGGGGCTGATTCAGCTCGTGCGCGAGTTGGGCGGTCAGCTCGCCCATCGTGCTCAACCGGGCCATGTGCAGCAGTGCGGCCTGGTGTTGACGGGCTTCCTCTTCGGCCTGCTTCTGGGCAGTGATATCCCGCGCTGCCCCCAAGATGCGCGCGACGCAGTGCGCGGCCCCGTCCCATTCCGGCCGGGCCTGGTTGCGCAGCCAGCGCACTTCACCGTCGCCGCGCACGACACGGAACTCGAGGGCGTTCGACTGCCCCGCCAGCAGCAGTTCCACGCTGCGCCGGACTGCCGGCCGGTCGTCCGGGTGCACGAGTTCCAGGAGTTCGCGCGGCGCTGGCACGTGTGCCGGGCTGCACCCGATCATGCGATGAAATGCGTCCGTGAGCCACTCCGCTTCAAACAAGCCCCCGGACGCGCGGCGAAATGCATACGCGAAGTCCGATGTCAGCTCCGTGACGTTCCGGTATCGTTCCTGGCTGATGCGCAGGGCTGCCTCCGCTTGCGCGCGCTCGGCGATTTCGCGGCGCAGCCGCTCGTTGGCAGCTGCCAACTCCGCCGTGCGCGCCTGCACGCGTGACTCGAGTTCGTCGTGCGCCCGGCGCAGCTCGGCCTCGGCCGCCTTGAGTTCGGTGATGTCGGTGTCCACGCCGAGGACGCCGCAGACCTGGCCCTCCGCGTCGCGGAGCGGAACCTTGCTGGTCAGCAGCAACGCCACCCGCCCGTCGGCCTGGCGCTCAGCCTCCTCGATGTTGAGCAACGGCTCGGCCGTGCGCATGACGCGCTCGTCGCACTCGCGGAACCACCGGGTCTGCTGGGGCTCCCAGGCCAGGTCGTAATCGGTCTTGCCCACGATATCGGCCGGGCGCGCCACACCGGCGGCCTGGGCAAAGGCCGCGTTGCAGCCCCGGTACCGGCCGGCCCGATCCTTCCAGTACACGCCGCTGGGAATATGGGTGATGATGCCGTCCAGCAGCGCGCCCTGCGCCCGCAGTGCATCCTCCGCCCGCTGGCGGTCGCTGATGTCTCGAATGCTCGAGCGGTATCCCAGATGTTCGCCGTCCGCGGCGTGAATGGGTTGCCACGAGATAGCCACCCAGCGAATGGATCCATCCTTGCCCCGCAGCCGGAACGGGACATCGTTGCCACTGGACCCACGAACAGCTTGTCGACACAGCTCCGCCACCCGCGCCCGATCGGCCGCATGCACCAGCGGCAGCGGATAGTCGGCCATGGCGAGACACTCGGCAACGGTGTACCCCGTCAGCCGCGCAACTGCCGGGTTGACCCACTGCAACTGGCCCTCGGGGCCGACCCACGACTCCAAGTCGTAGGTGTAATCCGCCACGGCCCGGAAATGCTCCCGCGGGTCGCTGCGGATGCCCGCCACGGCGTCCACGGCGGCACTGCCCCGCTCCCACTGCGCCAGCCTGGCGCGCAGCCGCCGCACTTCGGCGAGCAGATCCGCCTTCGTCCGGCGCGTGTCGGGCATGGTCGCCTGCTCCTTCGCGGTGCCGCCGGCGCAGCGCTGCCTACCGGCTGAAGTCCCCGCCGGCCTCCGGCTGGTAGAGCAGCTCGTCAATGTGGAGGTGCAGCTCGCCCGTCGGCGTTTGCCAGCGAATCTCGTCGCCGACGCGGTATCCGAGCAGCGCCGTGCCGAGCGGGCTCAGGATGGACACGCGGTCATCGTCGTTGGCCCGATCGGGATAGACCAGCGTCACGACGCGTTGCTGGCCGGTCGACACGTCGGTCATCCGCAGTTGCGAGTTCATCGTGATCACATCCGGCGGGACGTCCTCCGGCCGAACGGCCTGCGCACGGTCGAGCTCCCGATCCAGCGCGCGCAGCGACTCGAGATCAGGAGTGGTGCTGATGGCAGCCAGCACGATGTGCCCGAGGCGTTCCATGTCGCTGACGGTGACGTAGATCTGCCGTTCGTTCATGCTGACCTCCTCTGGGGACGGCCCGTGAGTTAATGTCAGTGTTTACCGTGGCCGGATTTGCGGGGGCCACTGGCGGGGCGCGCCGCGTGCAGCACGGCGGCGGCGTTCTCGGCCAGCGCGACCGCGGCCGGATGCTTGACGCGTCGTTCCACGCTGATCGCGTACAGGCGCTCGCGCGCCTTGGTCAGGCGGCCGATCGCCCGGATGCCGTCGCCGGCGGTGATCTCGTCCGCCACCACATCCGGGACCGCGAAGAACCCTGTCCCGCGGTGGCCGCAGGCATTCAACAGCGCGAGGTCCTCGAACTCGGCGACGATCCGCGGACGCACGCCGACCGACTCGAACCACTCGTCCAGGGCCCGGCGCAGCGACGTGTTCACCGTCGGCAGGAGGGCAGGGGCGCCGTCGAGCGACGCGGGGAAACCCTTTCCCAGCCGGCGGGCCAGCGCGGGCGCCGCGCAGACGGTGATGCCGGACGCACCGAGGAGATGACTGAACGTGCGGACCTTGATCGACGGATCGGCCGGCGCGTCCGAGAGCACCAGGTCCAGGTCATGCACGGCGAGTTGCGGAAGCAGTTGCGTCTGCGTGCCCTCCACGCAGACCAGGCGAACCGCCTGCGGCAGGCGAAACGCCGCTTCCAGCACGCGCGCGACGACCAGCTTGGGCAGCACGTCGTCCACCCCGAGCCGGAAGCGGAGCGAGGTCTCCAGGGTGCGGCCTTTGGCGACGTCCAGAAATTCCTGGCCCAGGCCGAAGATCTCGTCCGCGTAGCGGGCAGCGAGCCGGCCGAACTCGGTGGGGGCGAGACTGCGCCCGACGCGCTTGAAGAGCTTCTCGCCGAGCGCATCCTCCAGCTCGCGCAGCTGGGCCGAGATCGTCGCCGGCGACAGCAGCAGCTTGCGGCACGCCGCCGCGATGCTGCCCTCGCGCACCACGGTCCAGAAGTAGAACAGGTGATGGTAGTTCAGCCAGTCCACGCCGGGAGTTTAGTTCGATCCTGCCTAACGATCAACCACATTCGTCGGGTGCAGCGAATTCACCGCCGCCGCCCGCGCCGGGGCGTGCCCGCGCCCCCTTCCACCGTTCCCTCCAGCGGGCGGCCGAACAGCAGCTCCACGTACGGACGGTCCTCGGGCCGGCAGAACACGTAGACGTGGTCCTGCGGCTGGAGCTGGGTGTCGCCGCGCGGCGCGATCAGCTCGTCGCCGCGCACCAGCAGGACGACCGACGCCCCCGGCGGGAACTCCACGTCGGCCAGCCGCGCCCCGCTCACCGCGAGCACGTCCGTGATGAAGAACGACAGGAGCTCGCCCCGCAACAGCCGGGTCGAGTTGATCTCCAGCACGGCGGCGGGCTGCGGCGTGTCCGGCACCTGCAATCCGAGGATCCGCGTGAGGCGGCGGATCCCGGCCCCGGGGACCAGCGCATTGATGACCACGAAGAAGAACACGATGTTGAAGACGTTGAGCGCGTCCGGCACGCCGCTCAGCAGCGGAAACACGGCCAGGATGATCGGCACCGCCCCGCGCAAGCCCACGCCGCCGATATAGAGGATCTCCCGCGCGGGAAACCGCAACGGCAGCAGGCACAGCGCGACGACCAGCGGCCGGATCACGAACGTGAGGGTGAGCGCCAGCGCCAGGCCGGTTCCGGCGACCGGCCAGAGTTGCGACGGGAACACCAGCAGACCCAGCATCAGGAACATCGCGATCTGGCTCAGCCAGCCCAGCGCATGATGGACGTGGTACAGGCCCGCGCGGTACGGCAGCGGCCCGTTACCCAGCACGATCGCGCCGACGTAGACGGCGAGAAAGCCGCTCCCTTGAACCAGCGTCGCCAGGCCGAAGGCCACGAAGGCGGCGGCGATCGTGAGCACCGGCAGGAAACCCGACGCCGGCAGCCGGACGCGCAGCAGCACCCGCCGCGTCGACCAGCCGACGGCCAACCCGACCAGCAGTCCGATGCCCAGTTGCAGCGGCACGCCCAGCACCACCGACCACGGTTGCACGGTCCCCCCCATGATCCAGTCCGTCACGACCGTCGTCAGGATCACCGCCATCGGGTCATTCGCGCCCGATTCCACTTCCAGGGTCGTCGCGACGCGCGGCGCCAGGTTCAGGCGCCCGCCCCGCAACACCGCGAACACGGCGGCCACATCCGTCGACGAGACGATCGCGCCCAGCAGGGCCGCCGCGGGCCAGGTCAGCCCGCCGAGCAGGAAGCCGCCCCCCGCCACCAGCGCGGCGGTCCCGGCCACGCCGACCGTCGCCAGAATGCCCGCCGGCACGAGGCTGCGCCGGACGGCGCCGACGCTGGTGGACAACCCGCCGTCCAGCAGGATCAGCACCAGCGCCGCCGTGCCCACGCGAAATGTGAACCGGTAATCGTCGAACGCGATGCGGCCGATGCCCTCCGAGCCCGCGAGCATGCCGAGCACGAGAAACAGGAGCACGACGGGAATGCCGAGCCGCTCCAGTGCGCGGCTGAACAGCGCGCTGAAGGCCAGCAGCACGCCGAAGGCGCCCAGCAGCACCGCCGTGTTGATGAACTCTGACTCCGGCAAGCAACACCTCGCTAACCGTTGTGGTACGGACCGCACCGCAGGCGGCGGCCAACTTAGCACCAGCCCGCCGCGCCGGAAACCCCGCCAGCACACCTCCGCGCCGGAGCCGGGCGCTGCCACCCTCCACGTGCATCATTCGTAAAAATAGAATAATCACTGCGCTATTATCTATATTGTTAACTATGGCGAGAGTGCCTATAAAGGGATGGCGGCGGGGAACACCGGGGTGACCGGCCGCCGCGGGGCGTCGCGTCCGAGCCGCCGGCGGGCAAGGTGCGGTGGCGGGTGCGGCCTGGGGCGGCGGACGCCGCCGGCCCCCCGCCCCGCC